>NZ_JAVKBY010000115.1:0-26918 GCF_040222985.1 Coleofasciculus sp. F4-SAH-05 | reverse complement strand
GGAATGGGTAGCGAGCAAGATTGGGAATGGGTAGCGAGCAAGATTGGGAATGGGTAGCGAGCAAGATTGGGAATGGGTAGCGAGCAAGATTGGGAATGGGTAGCGAGCAAGATTGGGAATGGGTAGCGAGCAAGATGCTCGCACTACAAGGATTTCGCCATTGTTGATATTAAGGTTTAAATGCCGAACAGCTTACCAGCATTCTGCGACAAAGGACAAAGGAATAGGACTTAAGCAAATTGACGGCACAGGCGCTACCTGTAGGGGCACGGCAATGCCGTGCCCCTACCATAAATGGCGTTTGTGCTTGACTGGCGTATAATCCCAGCCATAAATGCGGTAACGTTCTGAAGCTGGAAAAACAGGATCGTTGTTAACCGTGGTAATGCTCAGTTGATTACCCTGCTCGTCTTGAAAGATAAACTTACAAAAACCCAGACCCGTTCCAGAGCAGTCTTCTAGCTCGTGCCATCCTTCTACTTGGTGTATATGGTTCCTGACTGCTCCAAATTCATTTTCCAGCTCAAACGTGGCAGGTTGCCATCCCATATCGATGAGTTCTTGTCTTAAAGCCCGATAGGACTGATTTTGGTTAATGTGGGGTAATGGTAATCCCCAGGCTTTCTGTACTGAAAAAAGTGATGCTGAAAGACTTAACGCATATATCAAAAACGTCCTCATCTTACACTATTTCCTCTATGTTGTTTCCACTCTTTTATATCCTCTTTTTCCGGGCGGGTGTAGGGTGCGTTAGCGTTCGCGAAGCGTTCCCGAATGGTAGGGTAGGGTAGGGTAGGGTAGCGTAACGCACCATTTCAAACGATAGTAGTGAAACCCGCCCCTACAGACGTGTCAACTGATCGTTGGGGCGGGTTTAGTCCTGACTTTTCACGTCATCTAGAAACATCGAGATCAAACCTAACTCCCCAGCCCCCTTCCGTTCCCCTATTAGATCCCCCTTCCGTCCCCCTTAAAAAGGGGGAAGCCAGATGTTGCTTCGCTTTTGGTTCCATGGGTGAAGAATTGAAAGCCTCTCTCCTTGCAGGAGAGAGGTTTGGAGAGAGGTTTTCCACATACCGTGAACAGTGAGGTTATCGTCAGGTTCTGAGTACACAAATACTAGAACCTCGACCCGAAAATCTTGCCATCCGGGATAAAAAATACGAGAACCTTTATCCCCCCAACACGGGGAAATGCCGATAAAATCAGAACCTTGAGCGTTGAGTACATCATTAATAGGCGCATCCAGTCTAATCTGTAGCTAATGTGCAACCTAGCCATCAGACATCTGGTATAAGCGAAAAAAGATTAACTTCGCTTCAGGGGCGATATGCAATGCTACAGTCCACCAGTAATTACTCAACAACGCGATCGCAGCTTGCTACCCCAGTTGCAGAAGGCAGAAGGCACAATTGGATCACCCATTGTCAACAACCTATAGATGATAGGCAATTAGAACGAGGCGACATTGATAAAATCCCTAGAGTCAGAACACCGTTTCAGGTGATCAAGCAAGGCTGGCGAACCCTATTAACCGACTTTCAGATTATCTTTGAACGTGATCCAGCCGCCCGGAATCGGTTGGAGGTATTCGTTTGCTATCCCGGCTTACAGGCGCTGATTAGCCATCGCCTCGCCCATTGGCTGCATCGTCAGCGAGTACCATTCCTTCCCCGGTTCCTGTCTCAACTGGCGCGATTCTTCACCGGAATCGAAATTCATCCAGGGGCGGTGATGGGTAAGGGCGTGTTTATTGATCACGGCATGGGCGTGGTGATTGGCGAAACCGCGATTGTGGGTGATTACTGTTTAATTTACCAAGGCGCAACCCTGGGCGGAACCGGTAAAGAAACTGGGAAACGCCATCCCACATTAGGGAAGAATGTGGTAGTGAGTGCAGGTGCCAAGGTATTAGGGAATATCCACATTGGCGATCATGTTCGCATTGGGGCGGGTTCAGTGGTGTTGGGAGATGTCCCCACCGATTGCACCGTGGTGGGAGTACCAGGGCGAATTGTACGTCAGTCTGGCAAACGCATTGATCCGTTAGAACATGGACAACTTCCCGATACACAAGCCGCCGCGCTACGGGCGTTACGCGATCGCATTACCGAACTCGAACAGCAATTGGAATCCTTAGAGTCCAAAAGAACAACTGTTGTCTAAGCAATCGTAACCTTTATTCCGGAGAAACTCCGCATGGGTAATACTAAGATTTTCGTCAATGCGAGTTCCTTTAATACAAGGTTTTCCATGACAAACCTTGGGATTTATCTCAATTTGTTCTTGCCAATTCTTCATTTTTTATCTCGCCTAATAAGCTGTTCGGCATTTAAACCTTAATGTCAATAATGGCGAAAGCATTGTAGGGGCGCAGGTTGTGCGCTTTTAACCCTGAGCGAAGTCGAAGGGTTAAACGTCAAATCTATTCCACAATTTTAGCTGTGTAAGTCCTGTTGCAGTCTAAGGTAGAATTTGTCATGCTGAGTGGAGTCCGGAGCGAAGCGGAGGAACGAAACGAAGCATCTGTCCAGATTCTAAAGCTCGTTCCTCGCTATAGCTGCGCTTCACGCTTCGCTCTCCAATGACATGATATAGCACTACAGGCATACGTTAGGACATTCCATTATTAGCCCATTGCCTATTCCCGCTCCTCACCACAAGACTTATTCAGCAGCCCCGACTTAGCCGACTCATTCTCCCATCAACTCGTTCTCACTACTTTGCCATAAAAATTTGCTGATTTGGCTACCAATTTCTCCCTCTATGGGAATCTCAACCTCCTCACTACTTTCATCCGTATTTTCATCATTAGGATTAGAGCGTAATGGGTTTATTTTAAAAATCTCTGGAGTGGCGAGGATGAGTGAACGGCTTGTCTGAGCCATTGCATTATCAGGTTCGATGTCTAGAACTCGCTCAAAGCAGGATAGCGCGTCGTTGTAGCGCTTCATTGTACAGTAGGTTGTGCCTTTGTTGTACCAAAGGTCAGCAACATCAGGATTAATTTGAATCGCTTTGTTGTAACAGTCAATCGCGGCTTCGTACCGTTTCAATTGCTCTAGGCAGATTCCTTTGTACACCCAGGCGGGGATAAAGTCAGGTTTAATATCAATCGCCTTTTGGAAGCAGGTGAGTGCCTCTGTATAGTTTTTCTCATCTTGGAGTGTCACACCTTGATTAAACCAAGTTTCGTATTCGCTCATAGTTGGTTAACTCCTGCGTGATTTTCCCAGGCGTTTGGAAAACGGTGAAATGCAAGGCTCAGTTGTCCAAGTCTATGATTAACACCTTTGCCAAAGCTATAATTAGCCTAACGCTAGATAAGTTCTAGCAGGCTGAAGATACTGAAAATGCCCGCTGTGCTACCTGTAAACCCCAATCCATCATCGTTAAAGGTTGGTATCAGTGGCAAGAAGCAAAAGAAGCCTTAGAAACCCTCTATACTCAAGTCGCTGTTATCGAACCTGAATTTATTGCCAAGACAAAAGTATCCCCTCTATATTTCGGACAAATTCAGTCTGTACTCCCATCCAATACAGCCATCCTGGAATTCTTCTTCACTGCCAACAAGCTCCTAACCCTATTAATTATACCTGAAGCTAACTCTCCTGAATCTATTCCTGTCAAACTTAACCCCAAATTCATCGACAAACTCGCTCAAACTTGGGTATCCAACATTACGGCGAAAACACCATCAAAGGAAAAAGAAGACATTAACGCAACCATCCAAACCCTCTCTGAGCAAATTAATCAAATTTCCGATTCCCTCAATTTGTCAACCTTACTCCCCCACATTCCCGCTCAGATTCAGCACTTAATCATTGTCCCTCATAAATACTTACACCTTTTCCCCCTTCATGCTTTGTGGTTAAATGACCACCAGCGACTAATTGAGCGCTTTGCCGTCAGTTATTTTCCCAACCTACAAACCTGGAAAATATGCCAAAACCGCCAACGTTCTCGTCATTCCTTAATGGGCATAGAAAATCCCACCCAAGACAAAGACTTAATCTTTGCCAAAGCGGAAATGGCAAGTATCAGCCAGCGCCGACAATTTAGTCACCGAAAAATTTTCCCCGGAAAACAAGCCTCAAAAGCTGAAATTTTACACTCGGCTACTGATACCCATTGCTTCCATTTCTCTGGTCATGCCGAATACAATTTCCAGAATCCCCTCGACTCCTATCTGATGTTATCGGCAAACAGCGAACACTCAAGCGTTTAAGCGGGACTCCCTTTGAAAATCCCTATTACTGGGCAGCATTTATCCTAACGGGATGTTAAATCATGAGTAGCAGCGATAGTGTGATTAAAGATAGTGATATTTTTATTTGTGAAGCATTCAAGCAAATTTTGAATCAGCCTGCGGTTGAACTCGAAAAGACACTGGGTAGTCAAATGCCTGGTGATATTCGTCTCTACTTACGACAACTACCCTCTGAAGACTACCAGAACCCAGCAGCGATGGCAAATCACATCACCGAATTTTGCCAGCAACCGGGAAACGAGGCGCTCGATGAATGGCTAGGAGAAATCTATGATGGTCTGGATACAGATGGTATCGATAAACTCGTCAAAAAAACAGGAGACCCCGGTGAAGAAGCTGATGCACCGACTGAAACCAATAGAATACTGATAAACGAAGCGCGTGATATCTGTCAATATTTGCAAAACTGGGCAACTCAACAGTTAAACCAACGCAATCAGGGCAATAATCCCCCGGTACAAGGTCAAGGTAAACCAGGAAATCAAAATGCTGCCAACTGACATCCGATACTGGACAATTAGAAATCACAGTTACCCAAAGCCAACCCACCTGTGCGGGGTTAAACTATCTGAATCAGGACTTACGCAGCCACACCATATATATTGGTTACGGTGCGTTACGCTACGCTAACACACCCTACAGATAGAGCTTTTTCGGAAGTCCTATGAATTATTCATAAATTGTATCAGCAGACTCCATTTATATAATCCCAGACCTTAAGTCTGATGGCAAGAAGTTTAACCATGAATCCCACCCAAACCAGTACCACAATTAAACTTTTATCCCCCACGCTGCACCTCTATCATTACGTGCTGCGAAATAGCCTCAACGAACCTCCAGAAACCACAGACAAGCGGCGGAAATTCTTCCAGGAAAACCTGCAAAACCTCTCCACCCACCTCACCAGCAGCACCAATAAACGGGCATCAGATTTTGTTCAACTCATCCCCATTGAACAAGAATTAGCCCCCTCTGGAAACGTCCTCGATTTCACTACTGTTCCGCCAGAATGCCAAAAACCCAATAATGACCGACTGTATTTAGAGACAGGAATTATTCACAGTCGCCTAGTTGCACGTCGCCTCAATGACACTTACCTGCTGCGCTTCACCAGCTACGTTCCCTCGATTCACCAAGAACAAGCCTTACCCATTTTTGCGAATCTAGGTGAACATATTGCCAACTTACCTCTGGAACTCGGACAAACCGTCATCCTGGGCGGAATTTTACCCAATTCCTACTATTCCCCTAGCGATATTCCCCAAATCGCCGCTAATTGTCTCAGTCACTACTATGGCACACCCATTGACCCAAACAATCTCAGAGTCGAGGAATTTTTAAACAGCCCATTTTGTATTTACGCCAAACCCGTTACTATCCAAAAATTTAATACCTATACTATCGAATCTATCCATCTAAGCTGTGTTTTCCTCTATCAAGACCCAACCATTGAGCAGCAAGCCGATAAAGTGTATCGCATCTGCCAAGATATGCTACTCAGTTATCATAAAATTCACTTTTTCCATTCTCAAAGCATTATCTTAAAAAAGATACTCGGTCAACAGTACGAAGCTATCGAACGACTCACCGAGGACTACAATCAACAAAAATGGGATAGTCAATCCCTGAAAAAGCTACCCCAAGACTCTCTGGACTATTATAAAAAGCTCTCTTTTCTGCAAGACCAATCTAAAACCGTTGGCGTCAATTTAAAGAATTATCAAGAATGTCTCCGACAAATTCAACAGCAAACCGGACAGATACCACCGCAATTCTTCACAGAATTTGAGCAAGAGATTAGCTTTTACCGGGAACAAATGGAAGCAAATATTGGTTTTCTCAGTCCAAAATATCGTAACCTTTACTGACTCAACCATGCGATCGCGCGTCGAATCCATTCCTCGGCGTTGGGGTTTTTCGCCAGCAGTCCATCCTGACTAATCGCATTCAGCGCCTGGGTAATTTCGGCGGTTTCATACCCTAGGGCTAATAGGGTCATTTCCACATCTTCTAAAATAGCGGGGGAGGGTCCCGTTGCACTGGCTGGGGTTTCCACACCCGCGAATTTCCGCCATTCGGATAACTTGGTTTTTAGTTCCAAGGCGATGCGTTCAGCGGTTTTGCTACCCACTCCCGGTGTTTTGGCTAAGGTGCGAGTATTCCCAGTGACAATCGCCTGAACCAGATTTTGCAATCCCAGAGTATCGATAAGTGCGATCGCTAATTGGGCGCCAATCCCACTCACACTCACCAACTGGCGAAATAAATCCCGTTCTGCGGCTGACGCGAAGCCATAGAGGATTTGTTGATCTTCCCGGATTTGCAGGTGAGTGAAGACTTGTACTACTTGTTCTGATCCGATCTGAACCTCTTGGGATAGCTGTCGAGTAATTTGCACCTCATACCCAATTTGGTTCACCTCTAGAATCAGAGTAACTCGATTCCCATTCCCTTTCTGAATCGTCGTGACTGTTCCTTTGAGATAACTAATCATTAATTATAAGTATCCAAATTTAGACTGACCGTTACATTAGTAGAGACGCGCCATGGCGCGTCTCTACACTGTTGGCGATCTTCCCTGTTCCTTCTTCTCCTATCCCCAATTCCTAAGCCAGAAACCCCAAATGATGCAGACCTTCTAATATACCATCTGCATAATGTGCCTGAGCAAAATAATGGTAATCTTTTTTGTTCTCCTCATACCATTGACGCAGTTCAGGTTTAGCATTTCCCACCAGAATACCCCGTTCTTCCCCAGCACTAAACAGGGCGATATCATTACCAGAATCACCACAGACAACGGTTTTTGTCGCGTCCATGTCCCATGTTTGCCGCAGGAATTGTACCGCTAAACCTTTATCCCCTTGACAAGGTAAAATATCTAAGTCTTGACCCCCACTATAGATTAGCTTGACATCTAACCCTTTTTGTTTTAGAGAAAATTCCAGACGGGGCAAAACTTCTGAGGAAATTTCTTCACTTACCACATAACTGACTTTAAAAGGGCGCTGTTCTGTCTCAGGTTGCAGCACAAGGTCAGAATAATGACCAGCCGTGGCGACAACCTCTTCCCGGTTCCACCCCTCTGACAGGATGTCCGCCCATTCTGGATCAAAGATTTCTTCCTCCGGATTAAAGTAAATTTCGGTACCGACTGAAGTAATCAGGGCATCCGGTGACAGTAGGGGCTTTTCGGTGGTTAGTTTCCGGTAGAGGTCACGCGATCGCCCGGTAGCATAGACTATCTTAGTACCATAGTCTTGGCGATGCTGCTCTAACTGCTGATTGAGTTCCTTGAGGGCATCGTCATCGCCAACTAGAGTGTTATCTAAGTCGGTTATGAATAAAAATGCAGTCATCACAATCTCGCTGATGATTAGAGTTTGCACCTGCATTATTTCGCATCAGCGTGGGATTAGCCAAGGGCTTTTGGATCAATAATTTTAAACGTTGGGCTCTTCCGGACTTACTATGCCAAACTGTTAGTTAAAACGGCTCCAAATTCAGTTATACCGTGATTTTATGCCTCCACAGTCTAAGTTAACTCGAAATAACGCCCAAAATCATTGCTAAGCAAGGATTTTGGGCGTATTCTGATGCAATTTAGCATAACAGGTACGGAAGAGCCCGTAAAGTAGCCATACGACCTCTTTATTATCTTGCAACCAACGGTCAATCGCCCGTAAGTCATCAGCCGCTTGCGACCCAGCTTGTGGAGATTGAGTGCGATGGACTAACCACTCAACGATTGGAGAATGGGCAGGGTTGTCTTGATCAACTAATTCAACTAACTGTTGATCTAATTCAAGGAGTGAACGTAATTCAGGTATAGCATAATACAGTTGCAACAGGGCATAATTTAGCCAAAAAATTGACCAACTATTCTCACCCACTTGTTGCTCATAACTCGCTAAATCATTACTTTCTAGGATTGGTCCAGGTAATCTCGGTTGACCATGGGCGGACAAAAACTTTACATTACTTAAATTAACCTCAGAATGGGCTAATTCTTTAGCTTTTTGTGATTGTTCGACAAACAGACGAAACAGCAAGCTTTTTCCAGTCCCCTTCGCCCCCCGAATTAACCAGTTTTTGTTGCTTAAAAATCTGGGAAAATCTTCAGTGCGGTGAAATATATTGGGTATATTATCTGCTTCTATTTCTTGGGCAGTTGCTGCATCGAAGCTTAATTCATTTAAAATAGATTCACGTTTTGCTGAAGTTCCATCTTTTTCTAGTTCAGGCTTGATATCAGGTAGACTTGCATCAATAGCATCAGCAATTTGCAAATAATCATTTAGTAAACTTCCAGGAATATCAATTAAACTGGATAAAGTTGTAATGCTGGGATTATAGGGAATTTCATAGTAAAGTTCTCCCACAGTCGTTTCACTCGGTAAACCCCAATTTTCCTCAATCCAATCTTCCACCCTAGTGATCCAAGTTTGACGCTGTTCTGGTGCAACTAGAGGCATAGGCGTAAGCAGAAAGCGAAGATCAGGTTTTCCTTCATAGTCACGGTGTTTCCGCACCCCTTTTACAACCCAGCGTAATCCTTCAAAACTCTGGTCTGTGGGTGAAAAGCACAGGATACCCGTATCAGCGAGATCAAAAAGTGCGATCGCGCTGGTATCATTAAATCCAGGACGTGCATCAATCAAAATCACATCTGGATTTATCTGCTTTTTGATATCTTCCATAAGCTGATTAACTGGATTGGTTTCACCTTGATAGAACTTTTCTAGAGTGTGTCGATCCAGATCAGCTAACCGATGAATATAATTTTCATTATACTCTCCCACTGGTATTAAAAATAGTTCACCACGAGTGGGTAAATTGATGGGATAGATACAACTCTCAATCTGGGGAATATTCTGATCAGGAGTCAAATAGCGTTGGTGCAAGTAATCCATTACCCCGTAGGTTTCTCCATTGAACGTTTCCGTATCTGAGCGAAACATAATCGAAATTCCTGGGGCTTCTAGGTCAAAATCGACCATAACAACTCGACGATTACGCCTTGCCAATATACTGGCGACTAAGCCCAGAGCAGTAGAACGTCCTACACCTCCCTTGAATGAGTAAAAAGTAACAATCAAAGGACGCTTAGGACTATCTTCATCAATCTGAATCGGTTGGTCAGATTCTGGAGCCATTAAGAGGTCTGACCAAAGTGGTAATTGGATAGTATCTGAAGGTTTTTCTGTTGCTTCTTGGGGAGTTAACAACTCATAGCTAGCAATGGGGTATTGACCCAAATTAGTATTAATAGTCTCTAAAAAAGAATCAATTTTTTGTTCGCGCCATTCTAAGGGCTGGTTTGTAAACAAATGAGTAATAACCCTAAGTTTCAACCATCCTAGTGAAGTTAGCTTTATTTTTACCTGTGCCTCAGTATCTTCAGATTTTAAAGAATTAATAATATGGTCTTCAATCTGTTGAGAAAATTGAGTTGAATGGGTCATGACGTCTCCCCTTGTTGATCTAAAATAAACCGATGCAATACTTTAATAGCTTTGATAAAGCGTTGACTCTCCTGCTCATCTCCCATTTTATCTGAATAGCGTAATGAATCGTTACGCCAAATGTCTGAAACTGTATTCCAGGCATCTCGATAACGATTAGTGCGGTCTAATTCTATCGCACGTTGTAATGCAGGTACACTTTCCAGTAACTTGCTCAGACTATGTAATTGTGAACCAGATAGTCCCTGTTTAAATACACGAGTATCTTTAAAGTTAGTTTTTCCTTCCCTGTCATAAATAAGAGATTTGAGAGAGCATTCAATGGCATAGCCCCCCAAATAAATAGAACCTGTCCAACGCCCTTGGTCATGTAACACTTGAGCATCTTCAAACCGACGCCGAGAAGCACCAAGCTGGCAACGTCTATCATAAGTATCGGGCAAGTAATAGTCCTCCGATATGATTGAGCCGTATTTTCCTAGCGAATAAGAACTATTTTAGGATTATTCTATTTCCGGTGGCAAGGGTGGTATCAGAGGTTCTAATTGAGTAATCAGCGTGGGAATATCTGAAGTCACTACAGACCAAAGCTGTTCTAGTTCAATATCATCATATTGATGAGCAATGACATTCCGTTGCCCGATAATAGCACTCCAGGGAATTTCTGGATGCTCTTGACGGAAATCTTCTGACATTCGCCTTGCCGCTTCACCTAGAATTTCTAACTGTCGCTCAACTGCACTCTGAAGCAAAATACTCTCTAAATAAGTTTCATAGGATAAACCAGCCGTAAATTCTTGAAGACGACGTGCAGCCTGTAACATATCCCAAAGATAGCCAGCATCTCGATTATTTGGCAGCATAGATTACCTGTTTTGTGCTAAGTATTTCATAACGCCGGAATGGATTACGCAAACAATCCTTTTGGACTAAATCAACCTCCCGCCTAAACATCGTTTTCAGTTCTTCTTTCATTTTAATGATGTCCCACAGACTCCACTTAGCCTCCGGCGCAAAACTGACCAGTACATCCACATCACTATCGGGGCGAAAATCATCTCGTAAGATAGAACCAAATAGGGCAAACTCAGTAATTTGCCAGCGCTGGCAAAATGCAGCAATCTCTTTCCTAGATACCTCAACCTTTGGGCTAATCGTCGTCATCTTGTTTGTAGTAAGGGCTTGACGCTTATATTTTATTAACGTTATATTCCCATATTAAACCTTGAACAGTAAACCCGAAAATCAGCAAAATTTTTGAGTAATACTGCTGCAAAATCATTGGACAATGGTGCGTTACGCTTTGCTAACGCACCCTACTGGCTAAAATGGTGGCATAGATTTAACCATTAAGGTTGTAGGTTGGGTTGACGCAAGGAAACCCAACGGAATCTAGGGACTAAGGTTCCCTACTACAAACCGAATCTAATTCATCAAATAAGGTGTGCCACGCCACTATAAAGGTGACATACTCCCTCCCATGAGTACGTTAACCCATTCCTAAACTAATCTTTAAACCGTCACCCCTTCTAATTCTTCATCAGCCAACTCATACAACGCCTGCAACTTCTGTAACTTCTCCTCACTGGGTTGCCAAAACCCTCGCCCACTTGCCTCTAACATCCGGGCGACAATATTCCGAAATGCCTCAGGATTTGCTTTTCTTAACCTCTCTGCCATTTCTGCATCTAAGGCATAGGTATCTGCTGCTTGCTCATACACCCAATCATCGGTAAAATCTGCGGTTCCCCCCCAACCAATTAACGCCGTCATCCGTTGGGAGATTTCATAAGCACCACCTGAACCCTGACTTGCCATTGCTTCTGCCCATTTGGGATTCAGTAACTTGGTGCGATATTCTAACCGCAGTAAGTCATCTAATTTGCGCGGGGTTGTATCTTTAGAAAAGCTTTCTACAAAACTGGCACTCACTTTCTTTCCCCGTTGTTTCTCAGCCGCTTTTTTCAATCCCCCCGTATTGGCATAATATTCCTGAATATCGGTTAAACCGTATTCCACAGAGTCAATTTCCTGAACCACCTGGCTGGTTGTTTTTAATAGCTGAGTCAGAACTTCCGGACGCGCTTGTCCTTTATCTTGACGCCCATAACTAAACGCATTGCGACTTTCCCAGGTTTTACCTAATTCCTCTCCCGATTCCCAGTTTCCATCCGTCACTTGGTCATTAACTAAGGAACCAAAATCGCCAGCGGGGTTAGAAAATAATCGGGCAGAATTATTCTTGATTCCTTGGGCTTGTAACGCTAAAGCGTGTTTCCGAATAAAATTCTGGTCTTCCGGTTCCTCAGCCTCCGCAGCCCGTTTAAATAAATCATCCAGTAATTCAATAATATTCACAAAACTATCTCGGAAAATTCCCGATAGATTTGCCAATACATCAATCCGGGGATGTCCCAATTCTGCTAAGGGTTTTAACTCATAACGGACAATTCGCCCCGTTCCTTCTTTAATCGGTTCTGCACCCACTAATTCGAGTAGAATTCCCAAGGATTCCCCTTTGGTTTTAATCGCATCTAATCCCCATAACATCACCGCCACGGTTTCCGGATAGTCTCCCTGTTCTTGAAGGTGTTGGGCGATAATTTTTTGGGCAATTTCTCGTCCTCGCTGATAGGCTCCCGGTGAAGGCATCCGATAGGGGTCTAAAGCATGAATATTTCGTCCGGTGGGTAATACACCAGTACCATCTCGTAATAAGTCGCCGCCGGGAGCTGGGGGAATGTATTCTCCATTTAATCCCCGTAATAGATTGGTTAGTTCATCGGTGTTTTGCTGTAATAAGTGGGCAATGGATTCTATTTCAGTGGTAAGGGAATCTGATTCGCCTTTTTTATCCTTAACTAGAGATGCCGCCGCTAATTGAGTTGTTTTAACATTTCCAAGTTTATCTATTACCTCCTTGACTAAATCCGCTGCGCCATTGTCGCCAAAATAAGCATTTAAATAACTCGCCAATGCTTCTGAGTTCGGCGCTTCGCCTAAGGTATGTAATCCGGAGGAAAATAAGCGTTGTTCGACCACTTGCAGGTATTCATACAACTTAACCAGATAATGATTAAATGCCTCAGCACTGAACAAGCGCACATTTTCGGGTGTGAACGGAATCCCTAATTTTTTAGCCTCATCAAAGGGACAATCAGTATCTAAGCCACTATCCACAATTTTCTGACAAATGTCAGGTTTCAGGGCATAATTTTTATCTGGGTCTTCTCGGTACTCAGCAATTAAATCTCGCAGCGCGACTAATTCTTTATACAATCCTGCCCGCCCATACGGGGGTACATTATGGGAAATCAGGACACCATAGCCGCGCCGTTTGGCTAAAATGGATTCCGAGGGATTATTGGCAGCATAAATATAGAGATTGGGAATATCTCCCAGCAAAATATCTGACCAGGAATACCCCGTATTCCCTAAAGGAGAACCGGGTAACCATTCCACGGTGCCATGCATACCAAAGTGAACCACTGCATGAGGTTGAAACTCATGGTGTAGCCATTTATAAAATGCGGCATATTGAGGATGAGGGGTCATATCCCGTTCAAACATTAACCGCATCGGATCACCTGAAATACCTAAGGGGGGTTGCACGCCTATCCAAATATTTCCTAATTGAATTCCGCCAATTTGGAATTCATCCCCGTAAGTTTTAATTCCGGTTCCGGTGAGGGATTTCCACTGCTTTTCGATGCGAGTGGTGAACAGATAGCCGAGCCATTTTTCGAGGGTTTTAACGTTGACTGAGTTTGTCGGTGAATCCTCATGGCTAATTGCTTCATCGGCTTCTTTAACCTGGCGGATAAGTTCTTCGCCATCCTCCGGTAACTCGCCAACGGTATAGCCTTGCTGCTTGAGGGCGTGGAGGACTTTCAGGAGCGATCGCGGTACATTGAGTAAAGCTGCTGTTCCTGTCGCCCCATATCCGGGCGGGAAACCATAGAGAATGATGGCAATTTTCCGTTCTGAAGCGGGTGTCTGTCTCAGTTCAATCCAACGCTTCAGACGCCCAGTTAACCGTTTCACCCGTTCGGGAATTAGATAAATATCCTCTCCCACCAATCCCCCCAGAGGAACCGTGTCAATTGCCCCATCTAATTCTGGTAATGCATATAATACGACAGATTGCAAGCCACCAATTCCTTGTCGCGTCCAAGAGTGAATATCCTGAATCAGTAACGGTGCGGCGACAATATAGGGAACATTTTTTGCCGTGAGGATGCGTTTTGCCACCTCAACTTGACGCCCCGCCTCCATCGAACCAGCGGGTCCTCCGACTAATGGAAAGCCAATTGTAGAAACAATCGCGTCAACTTCAACAGCATCTTTGGATAAGGATAATGTGTCAATTGTACCCAGTTTTCGTCGGGCAGTTTCATCCGCCGAGGTCAGCCAATCGCGCACCGCCACATGTCCTTCCACACCATTAATAAAGATAGGGACGGGGATTAATCCAGCATTCTCAAAGTGGCGAATTAATTGGGGAATATACGGTTGTTTAGAGACAACGTGTTTGCGATATAGGAGAATCCCGACAATGGGAAGAGATCCCCCCCAGCCCTGCTTAATAAGGGGGGTGTTAGAGGGGGAGGAAACATTATTGTGCTTTTGCCGATACCACTCCTGATAATGCTGTGGCGAGGTAAAATATCCGTCATAATCGGGATGTAATAAACCCATGTTTGGAGTTTCGACTGGCGGTGGAATGTCTCCCACTTGTAATCCTAAGTATTTTTCAGCGAGTACCCAAAACATTGAAGCAACGTTTTCGGAACCACCAGCATTCCAATACCCGTAGATAATCAGCCAGTTGCGTAAATCCTGAACTTTTTTCGCTGGAATATATTTCAGCAGCTTGGGACCCGTCTTCAGAAAGCTAATGTAACCCGCAAGTTTATCTTCTTCTCGTCCATTGCTAAATTTATCCAGAATAAACTTAATCGGCTTGGGCATTCCTTTGGGCTTATCGCCAAGTTTAAACGCCCCTAGCTGAGTCAGACTCATTAATTCTAGAGCGGATTCAAAGACGAGGCGAATTGAGATGTGTTGGGTTCTCTCCCGCAGCCAGAGAACGTGGTCATAATCAAACAGTAGACTGGCGAAGAAGATATCAGCCTCTTGGAGGGAGGCGGCGACGATATCCGGTTCTGTGGTCAAGGATTGGTCGCTAAATACGCGGATATCCAAGTCTGGACAGCGTTTTGTCGCCCAATCAGCCGCTTGGCGATACAAGTCGGCGTTGAACGATTCAAACCCAGCGATTAAGACGATGCGTTTCATAGTCCCCAGCCCGAACGATTTCTGCATACAATTGATCTTAATGGGTCTCGGAGATAAATCGTTTATATTGACCTATCCATTCAGTAAGGCATTGATAATCGTTGCTAGCTTCTTCAAGTTCACAGGTTTAGTCATATAATAGGATACGCCTGCGGCTAAACATTTTTCGCGATCGCCTGACATGGCTAGCGCCGTTATCGCAATAATTGGAATGGTGGAGGTGCGGGGGTTGGCGCGAATCTGTTGGGTGGCGCTTAACCCATCGAGTTCTGGCATCTGAATGTCCATTAAAATTAAATCAGGCTTGCGCCGTTGGCTGAGTTGTACGGCTTCTTTGCCATCTTTTGCCATGATCATTTTATAGCCGATTCCCTGTAAGTAATCGGATAAGGTTTGGGTGTTGGCTTCGTTGTCTTCAGCCAATAAAATTAAGGGAGTTGTTCGCGGTAAACTTGGGTCTTCAATGTCTGATACACTAGACCCTAACGTCGCCTTTTCTTCTAGGCAATTAATAGGATGATTCACGGGATGAGAACGCCAAGGTACTCTCACGGTAAAGCAACTTCCTTTTTCGAGTTCACTGTCTACGGTTACCCATCCCCCATGTAATTCCACAATTCGCCGCACTAACGCTAATCCTAACCCTGTTCCCTGATGACGCCGGGATAAACTGCTATCAATTTGGACGAAGGATTGAAAGAGTTTCTCCAGATGTTCTTTAGCAATGCCAATTCCCGTATCACTGACACTGATATAAAGCATCTGATTTGGGGAAGTAGAGACGTAGCATGCTACGTCTCTACATTCCGTATCTTTATAAATTGCCACCGTCACCTGTCCCCCCTCTGGGGTAAACTTCACGGCGTTACTTAATAAGTTAATTAAGACTTGCTGTAAGCGTCGTTCATCGCCCAGAATCGTCCCTAATCCTTCTGCTATATTACTTGTCAACGTAATGTTTTTCTCTAAGGCTAGCGGTTTAATCAAGGATAAACTCGCATCACACAGTTGGGGTATAGTAACGGGTGTCAGGTTTAACTCCAACTTCCCCGATTCAATCTTGGCTAAATCGAGAATATCGTTAATTAACTCCAGTAAATGTCTACCACTTTTTTCAATTGTGGCGAGAGACTTGCGCTGCTTTTCGGTAATCTTCCCATAGACTTCTTCTTGTAAGCTTTCCGATAACCCCAGAATCGCATTCAGTGGCGTTCGCAATTCATGACTCATATTTGCCAGAAACTCATCTTTTAACCGGGTAGCGTGGGCGAGTTCCGCATTGGTTGTGGCTAAGATATCATTATTGTGGCGCAATTGCTCGTATAATTGAGACTGTTTAATCGCGATCGCGAGTTGGGTGGCTAGGGATACCAGTAACTCAATTTCCCAGGTTTGCCATTCTCGCGGATGGGAACATTGATGGACGATGAGTAATCCCCAGAGGATATCTTTCTGTACAATCGGGACAACCAGTTTTGCCCGGATTGCGTATTCCTCCATGAAGTCTACCATACAGGGTAGAACCTCTTCGCGATCGCGATCGGCTAAAGCATACACTTGTCCCTGAACATAATTCTGATAACAGCTGCGGGGAAAGGCTTCTGCTGGAAAGATAATATTCAATAACTGGGGAAATCCTGAGGCTACCCCTTCCGCAATTGCCCGTCCCCGATTATCCTCAAAAAGCTGATACACTAATACTCGGTCAGCCATTAGTAATTGTTGGACTTCTTCAACCGTTGTTGTCAGAATTGTCTCCAAGTCTAGGGATTGACGAATGCGTCGAGACATCGCACTGATTAATCGTTCTCGTTCCACCTGTTGACGCAGGGTTTCCTCTACCTGTTTGCGTGACGTAATATCTGACGCTGTACCGAGAAGTTGTTTCGGTTTCCCCTCAGATGTGCGCGTAAAAATGGTATCCCAACTATATAACCAACGCCATTGACCATCCGCATGGCGCATCCGATACTCACATTCAATAATATCACCATCTTTGGCGGTATTAAAGCATTGATGTTGGCGTAAGATGTGGGCTAAATCATCGGGATGCATTAGCGATTCAAACAGTTTGGATTCCATCTGCTGAATCTCTTCTGGGGTATAACCCAGCACTTGGGCAACGGAACGGTTAATATAGATATTACGGTGTTCGACAATATCATAAATATATAGCACATTCGGATTCGTATCCGCAATTCGTTGGATAAATCGCTGACTCTCTTGCAGCGCCAATTCTGCTTTTTTGCGATCGCTAATATCCCGAAAATAGACGGATAACCCTTCTTCCGAGGGATAGACTCGCACTTCATACCAGGTATTGTTCCGCGCATACAACTCCTCAAATGCCATCGGCTTTTGTTCTCTGGCCGCTTGGCGATAGATGGTTTCAAATTGGGTGCCAATGGCATCGGGAAATTCATCCCAGATACATCGACCAATCATATCAGAGACAGGACGATTAATTAAGGGGGCTAAGAGGGAGTTAAAGTGGGTAAACTGCCAATCTTGATCCAGGGAAAAAAAGCCTTCAGTAATACTTTCTAATATATTATTAATCTTGCGATGGGAATCTTGCAGAGCTAATTCCGTTTCCTGGCGTTCCTTAATTTCTCGGTGCAGGTGTTCCACTGTCTGTTCTAACGCCGTGGTTCGTTCCTGTACTCGCTTTTCTAGGGCTTCATTTAAGTGTTTCAGGGATTCTTCCGCCTGTTTGCGATCGCTAATATCTCGATAGGCGCTTAAAAAGAAGAGTTGGTTGTCTTGGTGAATAATGGAATGGGAGACGAGCAGGGTTTTCTGAACCCCATTTTGATCGCAAAATGTCGTTTCCAGCGTTCTCAGTTTGCGCTTCTTACTGGGACTTTTTTGCCATTGCTTCACCTGTTGATAGAGAAGCGGATCAGGATACAGTTTCGCCATGAAATTATCACAACGATTTGCTTCTTGGCGGGTATAGCCCGTAATTTGCTGCATTTGATGATTAAAGATACGGAATTTTCCCTGACTATTACTTAGGGTAATTCCTTCGCCCACGGTATCAATCACCGTAGACAATTGTCCCGCCATGGATTGAATCGCTTGTTCTGCTTTTTTGCGTTCGGTAATATCGGTAACCGTGGTTACCCGCAAACTACGTTCCCCTTGCTCCATGATCGGTCCAGTGGTAACCTGAATATCAATAAATTTACCATCATGACGCCGCACCTGCCATTCACCGCAATGATGGGGGTCAAGGAATTCGGTTAAGGATCGTCCTAATAAATAATCACGGGGATAAGCAAACAGTTGACAGAAGGCGGGATTCACCCGCACCAGTCGCCATTGTTCATCAGTAATACATAAACCCACGGGGGCAGATTCATAGAATAACTCTAATAGTTTCTCACTGGTTTTGGCTTGTTCCTGCGCCTGAACTCGATGGGAAATATCCAGCCACGCGCCGATAATTTCTTGGGGAATTCCTTGGTCATTGCGAATCAGCTTCCAATCATCTTGTAGCCAAATATACTCCCCATCTTTCTGCTTAAATCGATATTCTTGAATCGAATAGCCTTGCTGAAACAGTTGAGCAAAGCCGGTGAGAACGGTGGGTAAGTCTTGGGGATGAATGTGATTTAACCAAAAATCCGGTTGTTCCAGGATTTCCGCTGGCGTATAGCCAATTAAGGCGGTAATATTATCACTAATAAACGTGGTTTGATAGGGCGGAATAAACTGGCGACTGTAAATGGCAGTGGGACTCGCGGAGAGTAAATAATGCAGTCGTTCTTGAGTCGCCTTTGCCAATTGTTCTGCCTTCTGCCGTTCTGCCAGTTCCGTTTGTAATTGGGAAAAGGCATTCGCTTGTTGAATCGCGATCGCGATTTGCACACTGAGTTGTTCTAATAAGTCTAATTCCTGGGGTTCCCATTGGCGGGGGGCGGCACAATGATGGGCAACTAATAAGCCCCAGAGTTGTTCGTTAATAATAATGGGTACAGTGAGAATAGCTTTAACTTGAAACTGTTCGAGTAATTCTAAATGGCAAGGCGTTAACCCTTGATGATAAATATTATGCGCCACCTGACGCCGCCCGTTCAGATAGTCAGCGCCTTTAGTGTCTTGGAAATACGAATCACGAATTTGTGAGCCGATAACTGAGGGAAAATCACCCACCGATTCTGCCACAATCTCCCCACTCCAATTCTCGGCAAACTGATAAACCAAGACGCGATCGCAATGAAGGAGTTGGCGCACTTCCTGAACGGTGGCTTGGAAAATATCGGGGAGTTTCAGGAAGCAGCGAATCCGTTGGGCGATGGAGCGTAAAATATGTTCCCGTTCCGCCTGTTTTTGTAATTGGTGGGTGCGGGATTGGACTAATTCTTCCAGTTGAGTATTGCGACTTTCTAATAACTCAATTTTTTCCGCTTCTAACTGACCGATGACTTGCTGGAGTTGGTCAATTACGCCATACATTTCCATCGGATCAAGGACTTGCAGTAATCGAGTTTGGGTGACAATTCCCAATAATTTCCCCCCCTCACCCGTGACGACTAATCGGCGCACATAACGACGCTGCATTTCCTGATGAGCCTGCCAAAGATTATCCGTAGAATGTAGGCAAAATAGGGGTTGACTCATCACATCATCTGCTTTTAATCCACTCAGATTGACACCCAATACCTGAAACTGAACAATATCCCGTTCGGTGACAATTCCCACAGGTTTTTGTTGAGTTTCCCCCTCAATCCCTTGACAAATAACCACACAACTGACCCGATGTCGTGCCATTAACTGTGCGAGTTTGAGAACTGAGGTATCGACAGTTGCTTGAATCACCGTCCTATTCATCACCTCATCCACGGTTCGTAGTTTCAGCAGATGAGAGGGTTCAATCACTGAACGCAGGCTGGAGAGGGTAATTAAACCCAGTAATTGTTCCTGATCATCCACCACAGGCAGATGACGAATCTGATATTGTTTAAGAATACCCAGAATGCTAAAAACATCTCGAAACTCGCTCGACTTGAGGCGATAATCTGGGGGACTCATCACCTGACGAATACTCACCCCCGCCAAATTGCGCCCTTGTGCCGTTAAGCGCACCACATCCCGTTCAGTAAAGATACCCACAAGCTGAGTTCCCTGGGTGACTAAGACACAGCTAGTGGAGGGAGACAGTAAGGGATTCTCCGGGGGTTCCGGCGTCTTTTCTCCATCCTGGGAACAGGAACATCCCTGCACCTGACTCATTCGCGCCAAAACCTCAACCACAGGCGTATCCAGCGTCACCGTAACTGGAGTGCGATCGAGGATATCGTCAAGTTGGGGAGAGTGGAAGCACCAAGGTTGAGGTTGGTTAGGGAGATGAGGAGCGGATGCCATAGGGATGCTAAACTGATTAGCGATAAGGGATTATAAAATCGAATCAGGGGTCGCAGACGTGACCGTTTTGGGATAGAGGTGTACTATCCTCTCCCTTTTCAGCATACAATTTTGATAATTGTTCGTAGTCAGCGCTTTAGCGCGATAAACACTTGCATCGCGGACTAAGTAGTCGGACAAAAGAAAACGGTACTGTATTAAGTTTTGCAAATAGTCCTCAAACCCTGACAAAGGACGAATGACAAAGGACGAATGACAAAGGACGAATGACAAAGGACGAATGACAAAGGACGAAGTTGACAATTTAATTCGTTTAAATACTCCTCAGTTGACAGGTGATGGTTTTGGATATGTAACATCAGAGGGAAACTATGTTAGTCCATTTTTTGCGAGTTTTTTGTCCCCACCCAGTTATTTAGTTCTCTAATGAAGAAAAGAAAAGCGGGATGACAGCCAATTCTCATAACTTTATTTCAGCCTTACGTCACGGTTTAATTGTGTCTTGTCAAGCCCCTGTTGACTCGCCTCTCCATGATCCATTCGTGATTGCGGCGATGGCGCAAGCTTCTGTGAATCAAGGCGCGGTTGGGGTGCGAATTGATACCCCAGCCCATATTCAAGCAGTGCGGAAGCAATGTCCGACAACGCCGATTATTGGGTTGTGGAAACAACAAATACCTGGATCTGAGGTTTACATTACGCCTCAGTTCCATCAGGCTGATGCGATCGCGTCAGCCGGGGCTGATATTATTGCTCTTGATGCTACGTTACGACAACGCCCTGGCGGGGAAACCCTCTCTGAATTAATTCCCCGAATTCACGAGGAACTCGGGAAACCCGTTATGGCGGATATCGATACGATTGAAAATGCTATCGCCGCCGTGAACGCTGGGGCTGATTTTGTGGGAACCACCCTTTATGGTTACACCGCCTCAACCCAACATCTTCAGCCACCGGGGTTTGAACTCTTGTCCCAAATCGTCAAACAGTTAGACGTGCCAACGATCTGTGAAGGGGGCATTGCCTCGCCCCAGATGGCACAACAAGCCTTACAGTTAGGCGCTGATGCTGTGGTGGTGGGAACAGCGATTACGGGGATTGATGGGCAGGTTCAAGCTTATCAAAAGGCGATGAGGGATGGTTATGAATTATGAATAATTCATTTGCATTTCCTATTTGATCGGATTTACGGTAAAATAAAGGGTTTTTTTCGGGTATCTCTATTGCCCATGCGATCGCAAAGGTGACAAAATGTAAACAGAGCGGTAGTCCGTGACTAGGGGTATTCAGGGGTCAGGTGCGGAACAGTCCCAGGTTCAGCGAAGGGTGGTGGCGATTGGCATATAGACTTGCGATCGCTAAACCGGGCGTTGACCAAGATTGTAAAGAATTGCAACTAATGTGCATAACCTCTAGCCAAGTGGACGTATTTCCTAGTGGAGGTGATGGTTATGCTGACACTCTTGATTTTAATTGCCTACCTTACAGGTTCTGCAATTTTTCTCGATGTTTTGTTTAAAGAAGAGTTAGAACAGTTGTGAACTACCTACACTATACCCTCTGGGTATAGTGTAGGCTTCGCGTCATTTGATTGATATTTATTTAGAAGATACCCCCGCCTTCTGCCTTCTATGACGTTGTAACTTTAGCGATCGCAGACAACTTTAACCAGGATGGATAACTCCCCTCTGCCTTAATCTGCTGGATTTGTTCCTGGGAAATCGGTAAATTGAGACGCCCTGCCACCGCCCGGACAATATCCCCTCGGTCAATAACACCCGCGATCGCGCCTGCGGGAGAAAGTACGGTCAGATGCTTTAGCTGACAGGTTTCCAGAGTATTAATTACGTCTATTAACGGAGTTTTCTCCTCAACTGTGGCAATGTCCGATAACGGGTGAACCAGACTCTCCAGGGACTCCATGTCCCAGCGACTGCGTTCGATTGTTTGTAAATCTTGAATCTTAACTAAACCGCGATAACGTCCCTCGGACGCGGCATAATACGGCTTATTCGTCTGAATATCTGCCAGAATGTACTCCTCCGCAAAAGACCGTAAGCTCATGGTGGCATCCAGGACTCGAAAATCGCGGGTCATGGCGTCGGAAGCTTGAAGCTGGAGTAAGGCTTCTTGTAAGATGGTCAGGCGATCATAAGCATTGGCATTGCGATATACAAAAGAGCCGATCAACGCCAACCACAGGACTGTCCATACTCCAGTTAACAACGCCAGTCCTACGGATACCGCGATCGCTAAAAAGCCAATCAGTTTACCCGCCTGTGCTGCCCAACGCACCCCTTGCAAGCGATTCCCTGTCAGCTTCCAGATTGCCGCTTTGAGAACTTGTCCACCATCGAGGGGTAATCCGGGGATTAAATTAAACAGGGTTAATACAAGATTAATTCTTGCCAGATCCGCCGCCACCAGATATCCCAAATTTTCCGTAGGCAGTACCTGAGTTAACCCATAGAATAGACCAAACAGACAGAGGCTAACCCCAGGACCTGCGATCGCGACTTGGAACGCATCACCGGGAGTCTGAGATTCACGGTCAATCGCCGCCACGCCGCCAAAGATAAACAGAGTAATCGAATTGACTTTAATTCCCTGCGATCGGGCCACTAAACTATGCCCTAGTTCATGCAATAACACCGAAGCAAACAATAATAGCGCCATCACCAACCCCAGACTCCAGGCGGAAATTGACTGAAAACTCGGATCAAAATTCCCCGCCTTGAGCAAGGTTACCAAGGCTAAGATAAAAAACCACGACGGGTCAATAAAGAAAGGTATTCCGAATAATGAGCCAATTCGCCAATTTGACTGTATCAAGGTTTTACTTCCTGTGACGTTTACCTGGACTAGGGGTACTTGACTGTTCAGTATTCGTATTCTACAATATCACCTTTTCGATCCCCAGCTTCTTTAAGAAGTTGGGGATCTGACAAAGGAAGAAGGGATCTCGAAATCCCGACTTAGAGTGCCCCGGCGCTACTCAGTCCCAAGATCACACCAGCGCCAACCAGGTGTCCTAAGCTAGCCGTTGCCAACAGTTCGGTCACACCGAAACGCTTGAAAATAGCGGGTTTGGGCAGGGGTAAATCCGGTCCCACACCCGGATTTTGAATCGCGTAGTAACCGACAACCAGTACCACCAAGTTGCAGATAATCATCACTAGCCCCACAGTGGGAGTCCAGCTAGGGGTTGAGGGTACAGACGATTGCACCGCCGCGAGTAAGGTTGTGTTAAGCATTGTATATTCTCCTGATCTTGATAAACCGATACAAGTGAAAAAATAATAAAGAATTATCGGGATAAAATTCATAAAATGTTGTAATATTTTACATTTTGACCAAAAAACCAGAATGGGGCTATCGATGCGGGTTAAAATTTGTGGCATTACCAAACCAGAACAAGGACAAGCGATCGCGCAAAAGGGTGCAACCGCCCTGGGATTCGTATGTGTACCCGCTTCCCCCCGGTACGTCACCCCCAATCAAATCAAATTGATCGTAGACTCATTGACGATATCGGTGGATACTATCGGCGTATTTGCCAACGCTTCCGTTGAAGAAATCTGCGCCACGGTTGCCCAAGCCAGATTGAACGGCATTCAACTTCATGGAAATGAATTCCCCGAATTTTGCACCCAATTGCGGCAATTTCTGCCTGAGATTGAATTGATCAAAGCGTTGAGGGTGAAAACGCCGGAAGATTTACAGTTAACTGATCGCTATATCAGTTGTGTCGATACCTTGTTACTTGATGCTTATCATCCCCAGATGCTAGGGGGTACGGGTAAGACACTTGACTGGCAGAAGCTGGCTGAATTTAATCCCCCTTTACCGTGGTTTCTGGCTGGCGGCTTAACCCCAGAGAATATTGGCGAAGCGTTGAAACGATTGCACCCCGATGGGATTGATCTATCAAGTGGCGTTGAGCGATCGCCGGGAGATAAAGATTTGGATAAAGTGGCTTTACTATTCCAACAGATAGCCCTGTAGTGGCATAATCCCCTAATTTGATGGATGACGCTTGCATTCAGATGGTATGCTGGTGGGCATTACCCACCAGCCTTAAGTCGAATGTCACTGACTTTAGAGTTTGTAGTCAGCGCTTTAGCGCTTCTGGCACTAAAGTGCCTACTACAAACCCAGCTTTAAGTCAGTGCCATTCAACCTAAGATGAATAGCACTGAAATAAGCATTTGGGGAGCGCCAAAACCCTTTATCTATCGTAGTAGCTTGGCAAGCTTAAAACAGTGGTCAAGTATTTTCAAGGAACCCTTATGAGAGTAGCGATCCAGAAAAATTTTACCCACAACTTTAAGCTTGCCAGCCTAGTAGGGTGGGCATTGCCCACCATCTTTAAGTCAGTGGCATTCAACCTAAGATCTTGTCCATCGTTGATAAAATTGCTCAATCTCTGATTCTGAGTAGAAGTGCCTAACCAATTCTGTTTGATAGATTTCATCAAGATAATCAACAGGCAAATCAACATTCCTCAGAAAGCTTTTGTATAGACTCTTATATCGCTTCTGTAGACCTACATTAGCCTGAACAAGATTAGCGTTTTGGAGTCCCAAGAACTCTTGAAAGGCACTCTGGTATGAATCATTTAGAGATTCCAACTTTAACAAAAGGATTCTGGCAAGCTTAGTGTTGTAAATATAGTAATTACTCCCGGCTATGGAAGGTGCAGCAAATATGTCAAAATCCAAATTGTCTTTCAACTCAAAATTGAACCACTCAAATGGGTGTTTACGTCTGGAATTGTCAACCTTTTCTTGGTAAAATCTTTCAATGACTTCTGGCAAAACTTTTGTGTCGCCTTCTACTTTTATTTTTTTTCGATAATCAAGTCCTAATAGAAATTCTCTTTCTAGGTTCTGAAAAAAACTCGATAATATTTTCGCAACCGGATCTCTGACCAGAGTGATCACACTCCAAGGATGCATTATATTCTTTTGATCCAGTTGACTTCGCAAGTATTCTGAGTGAATGGTTTCAGGATACATGAAGCGTAGTTTGGGAAAATTGGCTTTGTCCCTTTCTATAGCTCTACTGATCTGCTCATGTCTTAGGGTATGAACATGATAAATGGGAATATCAAGATTTAAAGACTCAAGACTTTTCCAGATTGTAGTTGAGCCAACCTTACTCATTTGATAAATTACAATCTTATCTTTGCTACGCAGACCTTCTAGCCATAAACGCAGACGATGATAAGGATGTGTAATGCGATAGTCTTGCCTGAGTGAAGACTGGATTAAAGGTTTAAGTGCCATCTTAATTTTAGCTCGCGTGCTTTTATTATTTGGGATATCTAGTGAACTTTGCAACTCTTAGATTAATTTTAACTGATATCGAAGAGTAAAATTTCAGCATCGGTTGTCGCCGCTATTGCCACATCTGTTTCCTCACTCAAAGCTGCACCGTCTCCTGACTCTAAGGCTAACCCGTTCACCGTAATCGTACCTCGCGCTACCTGTAGCCAGCCATAGCGTTGAGGTGGGAAAGAATGAGTGATGCGATCGCGCTTTGTCAAGACGGCTGCATATAAGTTTACATCTTGATGAATCGTCAGGGAGTTTTCTCTACCATCCCCTGAAGCAATTAAATGGAACTGTCCGGGATTCTTGGCGATGCCAAAGTTATGCTGTTCATAGCTAGGATGATGTCCATTTTTATCGGGCAAAATCCAAATCTGTAATAAGTGAACGGGTTCAGTTTGTGAATGATTAAATTCACTATGACGAATCCCTGTTCCCGCACTCATCCGTTGTACATCACCGGGATAAATCACAGAACCATTCCCCATACTATCTTTATGTTCTAGCGCTCCATCTAAAACATAAGTAATAATTTCCATGTCCCGATGTCCGTGAGTACCAAATCCTGCTCCCGGATTAACCCGATCCTGATTAATCACCCGCAGGGTACGAAATCCCATCGCATTTGCATCATAATAGTTAGCAAAGGAAAAGGTATGATAGGTATCTAACCAACCATGATTAGCATGTCCTCGTTCTTGAGATTTGCGAATCTTAATCATTTGTCATTTGTCCTTTGTTGTTGCTATAACCCTCAGCTCATCTGGATTAAGTATACACAGAGTTTAAAGTTTGCTATGAGTTCCATCACAATAGGGAGGATTATTGGTATATTTACAATTACACAAAGCCACTCGTTGTTTCTCTTTTATCTCCATAGATAATGGCGCAAAATCGGTGTCTTGATGGGCTCCATCACAAAAAGGTTGTTTTTGAGAATGACCGCAACGACACCAATAATACGTTCCCGGATCGAGTTCTAAAACCGCAGGCTTTTTATCGGCAATATTGGGATGGCTCATCACTATTTCCTCAAACAATGGCTCTTCCGGACTTACTATGCCAAACTGTTAGTTAAAACGGCTCCAAATTCAGTTATACCGTGATTTTATGCCTCCACAGTCTAAGTTAACTCGAAATAACGCCCAAAATCCTTGCTAAGCAAGGATTTTGGGCGTATTC
>NZ_JAVKBY010000223.1:0-3947 GCF_040222985.1 Coleofasciculus sp. F4-SAH-05 | reverse complement strand
TGTCTAATTGAGCTTTTTTCTACTAAATGAGCTTTGACTATTTTTTCTCTGAAATCTACTGAATATGCTTTCATTGGCTATCCAACGCCTTAATCTCTGTTCATCAATTGTACTATGATATAGCGCAAAGCGCTGTATCTGGATCAGCAGTTTCTTGCTGCTGGTGAAAAGAAGGCAATTGAGGCGCAAATTGCAGTAGCAGAAAAGGAAGCGGAATTAGAACGGGAACGGAAAGATAAAGAAGCCGCCGAACAAAGAAACATCGCTCTAGCTGAGGCGAATCGCCAAGCCAAAAGACGGATTAGTATTGGTGGAGTGGTGCTAATTGTTGCCGTGTTGGGGGCGGTAATTTCAGGGGTACTTGCTGGAAATAAGGTTATTGAAGCTAACTCCAAAGTTGAGAAGGTTAAAACCGAAATTGAGACGGTATCCCTACTCTCCAAACTAGCGGCAGAATTGCACAACAATGGACTCTCTGATGATGCTCAAGAAGCCTGGAGTCAGGCGAGTCAGGCGACTAACGAAGTCCTGGAAAAGGAGGCAAATTGGGATCTGAAGCAAGCCATGCTGCAAGCTTCTATTTCTTTAGCCTCTTTGCAGCTGAGTCAAAAGTATCAGGAACTGGATCAGCCTGAAAAAGCGAAAGACTATTGGAGTAAAGCTGAACAAGCAATCAAAGAAAGTCAGGAGTTGTTACCGTCAAAGATTACTGGAGAGATGCCTGAACAATGGTCAATTCGTCTCCATGTCCAGCGAGTGCGGGGCAGTTGGTATTGGGAAAATGGAGAAATAGAAAAGGCAATAGAGGCGTATCGACAAGCATTTTCTCGGCTGGAGGTGGCTTGGAAAAAATTGCCAAATATTGATATAGACACCGAGATTCCTATCCCGCATTATCTGCCTCAGCAACAACCGATTCTCTCGGCGAATGCTATTGAAAACTTACATCGTGAGTTTATGGCATTGCTGAAAGAAGCAGGTGAAGATGATTCCCAGATAAAAGAATCGCTCAAACGTCACCTCCTAGCAGAACTAAACTTTTTGATGGAATCAGATAACTGGAAAGATGCTGATGAAAACACCTATAATTTCATTATTTTGGCTAGTACCCAAGCAGGTTTTGAGATAGAGAATATTTCCTGTCGAGACTTGAGTAGTATCGATAGGCTTTGGGTAGAACGCTCAGATGGGACGTTTGGTTTCAGTGTGCAAAAGATTATTTTGGATGAATTTGCCTCCCAGCCCGGTCATTATGATAATGATGTAAACTGGGAAGGATTTTATGAGAAGATAGGATGGAGAGAAGGAGAGGAGAGGTTAGGGTTTAGCTATGGGGATGCTATTTTTAATCCAGAGCAAGCAAAAGAAGGACACCTCCCTTCTTTAATGAAGGTGGTGGATAAGGAGGGGATATGGTGGAGAGAGTTAGACGAGAGTACCCTCTTCTCTCTCACTGCGACTTGTAGACTGTAACATAAAAGCGTTCCAGCTTTCTGTAAAAATTCCTTAACAAACTACAGTTAGGTAGGGTAGGCAAAAGTAGCGAAAAATAGCCCAAGCATTTGAGGTTGATAAATTTTGTCCACCCTACGGTATTTGGCGTGATATGGTAACAGTATCCAGGTTGAATGGTTCGAGGTTGGCGGGACATCAATATTCAATACTCCAAACGGATAATCCAAACAATCGCAACCATTAGATTTTCCAGGTAAAGTAAAGAGCGATCGCATCATAGTAAAATTATATGTAAACTCACGCTAAAAACGTCAGATGCTACAAGTCAAAACAAAAATTTCTGAAGGTGGCAGAGTCGCGATTCCAGCCGAGTATTTCAATCAACTGGGATTGGAGGTGGGAGATGACGTGATTGTCCGCCTTGTAGATGGAGAAATCCGAATTTTCACCCTTGCTCAAGCTATCCAGCAAGCACAAGCCTAGGTGCGGAGTTTTACTCCACCAGAGCGCTCCCTTGTCGATGAACTAATTCGGGAACGGCGTCAGGAAAGTCAGCATGAGTCAGAGCCTCACGAGCAATCATAGGGTACGGCAATGCCGTACCCCTACCCAATCAATTATCTCTGAGATGGGGTAGGGGTAAGATACCATCTTACCCTGATATAGGTTCAGGTTAAAATTAGACGATAATCACCTCGGCTATCGTCTGTTCTGCCAATCACAGACAGCGTTTGACTTCCCTTAGGGATAAGGAAAGCGATCGCACTAAGCGACACCGTAGCCTGTGTAAGGACGTTTATAACTAGGATGTAAACCGAGAATAATATCCTCTTTGGGTATCCCCATTTCTACCAAATCTTGTGCCAAATCAGCTTCGGTCATATTTCGCTGAATCCAAATTTTGCCATCTTTAATATCTATATGAATGAAACAGTTGTAGACTCTTTTTAGCCCATCCCAACCAATATCTATAAGCTGATAGTGGTCATGTTCTGTGTCAAAAATGAGTTGACACTCTATTTCTGAATCTAACTGGTTTGCATCTTCAGTGGTATGATTTTTTAATACCTGGCGTACTAATGAGCGATATTTTTCTAATTTTTCCATTTGCTGATTACCTCTTCAACAGGATCGTAAACAATTAATTTTACTTGATAAAGCTTAACTGCTTCTTTAATAAAAATCTCTTGGAAAAACGTGATAAATGTATCAACAGGAACCGCAAGATAAAGTATTCTCTCTGATTCGGTCATTTGTAATGCCAAGCGATAGTTTAAGAATTGACCTAATGCGGCATGAAAATCTGTAATCACCGAAGTATTCAGAAAACTTTTTATTTCAACGGCTATTTTACGTTCTGCTTTTTGAGCGGCAATGATTTTCTCTGCTGCTAAATCAACTTCCAACTTAACTCCCTCAATTTTGAGTTTTAGGGGATCTGCTGTAATCACCCAATCCTCTTTGAGGAGTGCTTGTTTTACAGAATTATGGAATAGGTCTTTAGCCGCCATGATTAGTTCTACAAACTCTCAGACTCTTTCTCGTGCAGTTCTCAAACGGCTTCCAAACTTAATCCTGTTGTCTACAATACAATTAAATTCTGCGTCAATGTCACTCATCCCTCATTTGCTGCTGATACTCCAAAGGGTCTTGAGTTAATTGAATCACACCTGCATACTGGTTTAAATTAAATTCTTGTTTTTGTTGTAATTGATAAGCCTCTAATAGTTGCTCAATTTTCTGCCAGTCCTGATAATCAATCAACACCGCAACAGGACGCATCGCTTCATCAGTCACAATTTTTTTATTAAAACTGAGCATAATAGTCTGCTTCATAACAACGTCTAACTTTTCTATCGTAGCTCCAAAGCAAAAAGATTGTAGAGACGTTGCATGCAACGTCTCTACAATCTGGACATAACTTCCGTTCAATCTTCCTGATCACTCTTGAGGAAATCACCCACGTACAATCGGATAAATTCTGCTGCTGCATCAGGATTGAGGCTATGAAGTGCCTCAGCAATCTGCACCACGGTTTCGGCTGAGGGATCTCGATTTTCGTGAAACCAGTGAAATACAACTGAACGATCAACCTTCAAAGTTACGGCTAGCTTGTTTTGACTGATGCCGTATGTCTCCAATGCTTGTCTGAGAGCTTTTCCCGCTTTTCCCATACCTCTAATCGTGTCAGAGGATGATCCGCAAGTAAATGTTGTTGGAACTCACAACATCTGGCAGAATTGATCTAGATGTTGTTGGTTACAACAACATCGTTAGGTATAAATCAGGTGAACTCAAATGCAAGCGTACTTTCTACCTAATGCCAGCGGATTGCCCTCTGCTGAGGTTTATATCCAGGCTTCCACTGATCCGGTTTCCAGGAAAGAATTTATTAAGGTGATGGTTATCGGTTCCCGTAAAGGGATCAACAGCATTATCAAAACCCTGCATCGCTTACGGTTTGCGGAGGTGAGGGAATGGAGTCCACCGAT
>NZ_JAVKBY010000101.1:0-27274 GCF_040222985.1 Coleofasciculus sp. F4-SAH-05 | reverse complement strand
TGTGATCAACGGTATTAATAGTGGTGACTTATCCGGCTGGTCTGTCAGCAATGGGGGGGACATTAACAATGATGGTATTGATGACGTGATTATTGGGGCTTACTCTGCTAACCCCAACAGTAATGATGATGCCGGAGCCAGCTATGTGGTTTTTGGCGACGATGATCCGAGTAACGATATGACCCTGGTGGGTACTCTCGCAGATGACAGTCTGAATGGGGATACAGGGGATGACCTCCTGGATGGGGGTCTGGGTCATGATAGTTTATCTGGAGGTGAGGGTGCTGACCTATTTTTGCTGCGTCTGGGTGATGGAATGGATACAATTCTTGACTTTAAGGATGGAGAGGATTTATTCCTGTTAGACCAAGGTTTGACCTTCGGACAATTGACGATTGCAGCCAGCGGTGCCGATACTAAGATTAGTGTTGACGGAGAAGAATTAGCCACTGTGTCGAATGTTTCCGCCAACCTGATTACTGAGGTGGATTTTACGGTTGTCTAGTTGGCAAAGATCATGTCACCTTTGTCGGTTAGGTTCATGGGACTTACGCAAAGCCTCTATGTGTAGTGGACTGACACAGCTAAAATTGTGGAATAGATTTACGGTGAAATGGGGCGCACGGCGTGCGCCCCTACTACCATTTTAGGTGTGCCACGACAGTAGGGTGCGTTACGCTTCGCTAACGCACCTTTGCCACCATCTGTGGTGTAGCTGCGTAAGTCCTGGTTCAGCTAATAATGCTGCGATAGATTGGCTTCGTCGTGAGGGAACCTCAGCCTTCTTTTCGCGCTTACGGAGCGAGAACTAAAGTTCTCACTACAAACAACGCCCTATTTTATAGCGATCTCCATAGCGGTTAGGACGCATCATTTGGTAGAGACGTTGCAGGCAACGTCTCTACAACAGGAAAGGAACGTCCTAATCGATGTGTCTACAATATAAATACAAACGCTATTTATGGTAGGGGCTCTTCTGTGCCGTGCCCCTACAGGTAGCGCCTGTGCCGCCTGTGAAAGCGTAAGTCAGAATTAAATCCGCCTCCAGCCGACTACCCGTCGGCAAGGCTTCGCCTAAGGTTTGTGCCGTTCCGCGATTTCAATCGCTGTGGCAAACTGTTGAATTTTTACCAATGAATGCTACATTTATCATGTAATCCTCTATTCGAGTTTGTTTACAAAAAGTAAAATTTAGGCAAGAAAAACAGGTTAGCCAAAAACTCAAACCTCAATCACCTAAACCTCTCCCATCAACTCCCCCTAGGTAAATTCCCGATCAGTGGCACAACTCAGTGCTAAGTCTTCATTCCAGAGGTCGCCATGGCTGTCACTTATGTAGCTGAACCGATTTTAGAAATAGATGGTCAGTTAGCGTCCAAAGCGTTAATTGATGACATTATCGAAATCGCGGTGGAAGAAAGCCTCCATCTTCCTGGTATGTTTACCTTAGTGATTAAAAACGATTACTTCCCGGGGCGCAGCGAGGATCAAACTTGGCGACATGCTGATTCATTTGAAATTGGCAAAACGATAAAAATAGGCTTCATCTCCAGTACAACTCAAGCCCAGGAATTTGAAGAGGAACAGAAAAATTACGTCCTCGAAGGGGAAATCACGGCGATGGAGTGTAACTTTACCCGTGACTCCGAAGCCCCAATGATGATTCGCGGCTATGATGTTTCTCACCGTCTATGGCGAGGGCGGTATAATCGCTCATTCCAGAACATGACCGATACCGATATCGTCAAAAAAATTGCCGGGGAAGTCGGCATACCCCTCGGCAAAGTTGATGAGACAGGCGGACCATACGGATACGGAGACATTAATGGGTCAAATGGCTATGTATTTCAAGAAAATCAGACCAATTTAGAATTTTTGAGTAAACGGGCAGCCCGCAACGGCTTTGAGTTCTTTGTTCAAGATGGGAAACTGAATTTCCGCCAACCCAAAGTCGATGACTCTCTCGAACTGAAATGGTTAAAAGATGTCCACAGTTTTCAGGTTAGAGTCAGCAGCGCCGAACAAGTGAGTGAAGTTGAAGTCCGAGGTTGGGACTATAGTCAAAAACGCTCAATTGTCGAAACCGCGAACAAAGAACAAACCCATACCAAAACTGAGCAGGGTGAAGGCTCAAAAACCAGTAATACCTTTAAAGGAAAGCCATCCACTCCAAAAATGATTGTCGTGGATCATCCAGTCTCCAATGCCCCAGAAGCCAAGACAATCGCCCAAGCCGTGTGTGACGAATTAGGGGGAGAATTTGTCCAGGCTGATGCTGAAGCCGAAGGGAATCCTAAAATTCGACCGGGGCGAGTCGTGAAACTAAACGATTTGGGAAAATACAGTGGTGAATATTACGTCACCGAAACCCGTCATCTATTTTACGAACGGGTTTATACCACCGAGTTTACCATCCGTGGCTTACGGGGAGATAATCTACCGCCCCTGCTGTCCCACGAAGCCCCCTTTTATCCCGGCAAAACCCATTTAATTGGTATCGTTACCAACAATAAAGACCCGAATGGTTGGGGGAGAGTCAGGGTAAAGTTTCCGACTCTCACCGAAGAACACGAAAGCAACTGGGCGAGAATTGTGGGCTATGGAATTGGCGCCAATCGCGGCAATGATTGTCTCCCAGAAGTAAACGATGAAGTTTTAGTTGCCTTTGAGCATGGGGACATTCATCGACCCTATGTATTAGGTGGCGTTTGGAATGGCAAAGATCAGCCCCCAGAAAGTGTGAATGATTCCGTTCAGGATGGTAAAGTGCGCCTGCGAACCATACAAACTCGCACAGGTCATAAAATGCAGTTTGTGGAAGAAGCAAAAGGTGCGGTTAAAGCCGGGGCGACGCTGACAACGGTACTGGGTCATACCATGCAGATGAATGATACCGAGGAGTGTTTAGATATTAGCACGGCTGGGGGTCATCAAATACGCATGGATGATAAGAATAAAAAGATAGAAATAAAATCCACGGGTAATCTGTCCGTGACAATGGATGATCGGGCGAAACAAATCAAACTTCAAAGCGGCGGGGGAAGCATTACGATGAAGCAGACAACGGGTGCAATTGATATCAAAGCGGGAAGCAAACTCTGTCTATCTGCGGCAACGATTGAAATTTGCTCCCAAGGTCCGCTGACGGTTAAAGGGCTTCCCATTAAGCTCAATTAAACACAGAGGAGTTGAACATGGGCAAACCTGCGGCTCGACTTGGTGATACTGTCGCCCATCCCATACCCCCTGTCTTGACTGGCGGTCCGGGTAGTCCAACTGTACTCATCTGTGGTAGACCCGCTTGGAGGGGTATACCTGCAGGACCTGCAGGGGCTCTACAGAGTGCCAAACAAGCCTCTGATGCCACAATTAAAGTGGCTGAAGCGGCTACTCTTGCTGCCTCTGGCACCCCCGGTGCCCCAGCCGCTAAGGCAGCCGAGGAAACCACCAAGGCGACGGCAGCATCAACGATGGGTAGTATGATTACTAGCATCGCGATGGGGGCAGATATCCATTTTTGTGGTACACCTTTGCCCATTCCTCCCCACGGACCGGGTGTGGTTATTGACGGTAGTCCGACTGTGCTAATTAATGGACTCCCAGCTTGTCGTATGGGGGATACGATTATTGAGGCTGTTGGTCCGCCGAATAAAATTACTGGGGGTTGTCCCTCTGTGTTGATTGGTAATGACCCTTCATGTAAGTGTTGTGGCGGGGGTTCAGATCAAGAGCCAAAGCCAAAGCCAAAGCCAGAGCCAGAGCCAGAGCCAGAGCCAGAGCCAGAGCCAGAGCCAGAGCCCCGCCCAGAGCCCCGCCCAGAGCCCCGCCCAGAGCCCCCCGACTATACCTTTGAGGAGGTTGTTTCTGGAATAAATGGAAAAAATGGAATAAATATTGAAGGGGATGAAGAATATCAAGATCAAGTCAGAGAAAACTTACGTCAAATTTACGATACGCCTTCGGGCAAGAAACTACTACAAAGCCTACTAGCAGCTCGGGATAATGGCAGAAGTCTTACAATTCGACCATTAAATCCTGATGATTCTGGCAATTACATAAGTTTCGATCCAGATCGAGCTTACCAAAACCCCGATAAAACACCTGGAGCGGGAAGTGATGCTACTATCTATTTTAATCCCAACAGAACTAATATTGGTGATGGTTCAGAACCCTGGCACACTAGACCACCGGCAATTGGTCTCGCACACGAACTGATTCATGCTGACGATGCCGCTTACGGTCTTATGCCTAATGGTGACGGACCGAATGGAGATTTAGCACCTGATACCGCAAAAAATTTAGAATTACGTGCTGTTGGGTTGCCTCCCTATGAGGATGGTTTATGGGATTATGGTAGAGAGGTTTTTGGTATAGGAGATTATGGAACGTACACGGAAAATAAAATTCGCACTGAAATGGGTGAACCCAATAGACCTCATTATTAAATGAAAAAATGCTTATTTATATACTGGCTTTTTTCTCTTTATTTTCCTTGTCCTGTAATACAGGTCAATGTCAACAAATAACCCGAAATGAAGTTGCTCATGGTGTAGGACAGAACAATATGTTGAATTTGACAACTAAAATTATTTCGCAAAACAGTGATAATGTTGTCATTGAATATAAAGTCAACAACAGTAGTAATCGGACAATATACCTTTTTGACATATTACTATCCGGATGGACAAATCAAGGAATTCCCATTGATCATGCCAAACAGGTATACAGAATTGTAGATAACGGGCGGCTCGTCTTTTCAAGAAAAGTAATGCCTTTGCCTAAAAATGTATTGCTTGAAGTCAGGCAATATCCGCTGATGATTCCTGTCCGACCTAGACAAACACATATTTCTTCTTTTGAAGTCAATCTGCCTTGCCAGCTTTATAAACCTTATGAACATCAACCCGAAAATATAACGGAAATTAAAGAACTTCCTTGGAGTTTAGAGCTGGGTTATGTAGAAGCAACTCCGCAACTGGAACAAAGATTAAAACCTCAACAAACAACGGGCGGTAGAGAGGGTTGGATGATTCAATCTTTTAACGAAAGCCATCAGAAGCTGATTCGAGTGTCGGGGAAAGGAAGATTGCCTTGCTTGCAGCCTATTTGAGCCAATTAGTTATCGATTGAATAATCTAATTTAAGGGGAAAGTGGTACTGTCAATGAAAGAAAGCATAATCTTGAGTAATTAGGGGCTGCTGAATAAGTCTTGTGGTGGGGGAGGGAACTCTTAACAGGGAACAGGCAACAGTTTCAAGCCTCTGTTGAGGTAAAATTCGGCGCAAAAGTCAGCGAAAATCCATGGATGTTAAGTGTAAAGGTGTAAAAACCTTGTACTTGTTGGGGGCAAAAATGGCTTGAAGTCCAAATCTTGTGTACCTTCCACACTTGTGCAGTAAGCCCTAATTAGGAAACTAAATCTATAAAGATGGCAGACATGACAAATAATCAGCCCCGAGATTATCTAGGTAGGGGATTATCATTCCCGTTACGGGGAAACTTACAAGGAAGCGTACAACTAAGCGCCGATATCCGGAATATCGAAGAATCGATCGCGCTAATCTTGGGTACTAAGGTGGGTGAACGAGTCTACCGAGCAAATTTTGGGTCGCGCCTGTCTGAACTCGCCTTTGCGCCGATGAATACCCAAACCCTTTTGCTGATTCGAGTCTATGTTGAGGAAGCCCTGAAAATGTGGGAACCTCGAATTGTACTGGATGGCGTTTATACAGAACCTGACCCCATTCGCGGTCGTGTCAATATTATTATTGAATATCATCCGAAAGACTCCCATGATACTCGAAGTCTGGTTTATCCGTTCTATCTCCAACCGTCTGGTGGTGAGTAGTTGGTCATGGTTCAACCGTTAAGGGCGACAATCTGTAGAGACGTTGCAGGCAACGTCTCTACAGTAAAACTGACGCAAAGGCTCTATATGTAGGGTGTGTTAGCGTAGCGTAACGCACCATAACCAACATATATGGTGTGGTTACGTTAATCCCGTACAAAAGGAATGATTTTGTAGATTGTGGTGCATTTTTTGATGAATTACAGCATTTATCGGTGTTGTGAGGTACATGAGCAAGGGCGCAAGTACATGAGCAAGGGCGCAAGCCTTGCGCCCCTACAATTGTGTGTACCCCTGACAAATGACAAATGACAAATGACAAATGACAAATTATGGAATTTGATTTTTTACCGAAATTACCAAAATCTGATTTAGACGATCGCGCGTTTCAGGATTTGGTGGAAGAGTGTATCCTCCGCATTCCCCGCTACTGTCCAGAATGGACAAATTACAACCCCAGTGATCCAGGAATCACGCTGATTGAACTGTTCGCCTGGTTAACTGACCAAATGTTGCTGCGGTTCAATCAAGTCCCCCGGCGTAACTATGTTACCTTTCTGGAATTACTGGGGATTCGCCTGCAAGCCCCAACCCCGGCGCAAACCCAACAAACGTTTTATCTGAGTTCGTCTCTCCCCGAAGCCTACACAATTCCCACGGGAACCGAAGTGGCGACGGTACGCACCCAAGCCGACGATGCGATTATTTTTAGCACCGATCGCCCTCTGGTGATTGCTAAACCCAGTATCCGCCATTTTCTCACATCCGACACCGCTGACGACCAACCCCAAGTCCTGCGCGATCGCTTTGTGGGAACTTGGAATCAGCGACCCAGTGGCGAATGGGAGGGCTTGGAATTATCTATTTTTAATGAACAACCCCAAACGGGAAATTGCTTTTATCTTGTCTTTGAGGGGGATCAACCCATCGAAGGCAATGTTATCGCCCTCCGCATTAGAGGTGAAGCCGCTACCTCCACTGGGATTAATCCCGAATATCCCCCTCGCCTTTGGCAAGCCTGGAATGGTATGTTTTGGGAACCTATCCTGCTACAAGAAGCGGATGATAGTACCAAAGGATTTAGTTTCAGCGAACTGATCCGTCAAGGGGGTGATCCGTTACAAGGGGCGGATGTTGTCCTGCATTTGCCCCTACGTTTACCCGTTACCCAATTTGTTACCTATCAGGGACGTTGGCTGCGCTGTATTTACACCGAACCCCACTTCAATCAACCCGGTTATATTCGTTCCCCGCGCATCGTTGGTTTAGATGTCCGGTCGATTGGCGGTACAGTGGAAGTCACCCAATGTACGACGATTCGTAATGAAATTCTCGGCGAAAGTGATGGAAATCCCGGTCAAACCTTTCAACTCCAAGGACGGGGAATTTTACCGCGCCGGGATGAGGAACATATTCTGGTGATTCCACCTGGAGGTTTACCACAAATCTGGCAAGAAGTCAATGATTTTGCCGATTCAGGTCCAGAAGACCTGCACTATACCATTGATGCGATTACTGGCATGATTCAATTTGGTCCCCTATTACGAGAACCCTCTCAACTGCAAGAACAAACGCGGTGGCGTTCCCGTTCCCAGAGAGTCCCGTCGCAAATGCTCAGTTTAGTCAGTGGTAGAAATAGCGGGGTAGAACGACGGGAGGGCGCGGCGATGCAGTCGATGGAACGTCAATATGGCGCGGTTCCCCCTAGAGGTGCTGTGATCCAAATGGTTGCCTATCGCATTGGGGGCGGTCAACATGGTAACGTACAACGGGGCGCGATTCAAGTCCTCAAATCCGCCGTTCCTTATGTGGCGAACGTGATTAACTATTCTCCCGCCCGGAATGGCGCTGATGCTGAATCCCTAGAACAAGCCGTGATCCGGGTACCGCGACTCCTGAGAACACGCGATCGCGCTGTTACTCGCGAAGATTTTGAATACCTAGCCATGGAAGCCGGAGGCGGTTCTATTGCTCGCGTGTTATGCTTATCGCCAATTCTCAAAGAAGACGCCGGACGAGTACGTCTGCTGCTTGTACCCAACGCCAATACCGATGGGATTGAGCGCGGTGAAGGAATTGACCCAGACTTCTTAACCCTGACCCCACAACTCACCGAGCGAGTGTTGAGTTATCTCAATGAACGACGGTTACTCGGTGTGGAAATCCTCTGTAGCCAACCCAATTACGTTGGGGTTGCGGTACAAACAGAAGTGGCTCTCGATACAGCTTATAATAATCCCCGTGCCCAACAAGAAATACTATTGAAACTACAAACCGCACTCTATCGCTTTCTCAATCCTTTAACTGGGGGTTCAGAGGGTAAAGGGTGGTCTTTTGGTCGCCCAGTTTACTCATCTGATATTGTCACCTTATTGCAAAGCGTTCCTGGGGTACAGTATTTAGGGGCAGTCCAGCTATTTGAATTACGGCGTCAGGGACAAAATTGGATGCGAACCTTGCCGCGAACCCCTGTTATTGATCCTGGTCCGTTGGGTCTAATCTGTTCCTGGCATAATAATCGATTACGCTCTGGTCATGTGATTAATTTGATTACATAAGTGTGAATTGAGAAGGGCGATCGCACTTCATTCTAACCCATACGCGATCATCTCCGTCTCCTTCCCCTGACGCTGCTCTACCCGACAAATCAGGGCCTGTCGTACCTGGGCGATCGCACTCATCAGATAACGACGACTATTCACGACATACCACTTTACCCTTTCCGTATCCTTCGCTACTGACATAGTTTTGACTTTCCTTAAGGTTGTTTCGGCGAAACCTGTCAAGTTCTGATAATTCAAACTATTCTTTCCCAAAAAAAGGTTTGAATATTTAAATCCGTTTGATGTCTTAACAAAACATCATAATTTCTCGTTTTTGACGCCTTTTCAGGAATAATCTACGAATGATCAGGGAATTCAGCCATTGTGAGCCGGATGTGCGGTTTTCAGGTATACTATCTATGGTGGGTACTTTGTCGCCAAAAATAATTTCGATATAGCTAAACCCATTGAATCTTGGTAAAACTTTGTATAATTACTGGTTTTCATCTCCCAGCCAACCTTCCCTTGAACGCATGTATTTTGTTCAACTTACGATAAAAATTATTACAAGGGATTGACAAAAACACAGAAGACACAGGTAAGGAAAGGGTACAGACAGAAAATTGAATAGTGAGGGACACAGATTGACACAGAGAACTCAATAGGACTTGCTGAATTAGTGTTGCAGTGAGCAGAATTGGAGTCGCGCATTCTCCACTAGGACGCATCAGTTGTTCCAGACGTTGCAGGCAACCTGACTACAACTTCCCCTGAGGAGTAAGCTACTTCTTCTGTAAGGGTTTGAGAGGTATTTACACAACTTAATAGGGTTGAGTTTATTTTCACTAACCGACTGAGTTGAACCGTCGTTATTCACTGCTATAATCACTCCATAGTTCATGCAATTAGATACACTGACAGAACCATGTAGAGTGGCTCGGATTAAGTAAGGTAGAATACCAAATTTGATGATGAAGTTACACGAATGACGGATGACGAATGACGAATGACAAATGACGAATGACGATCCCCACCGTTAACGTTAATTGTCCCCACCGACTTACAAAAACGGGGGGAGTTAACCTGGATTTAGTATGACACAAGCTCGCGATATATTACCCTTACGTCTACAACTAACCCCCATGCAGTTGCCAGAGGTCACCCCTCAGCCGATTGCCGGGTCAAGCGAGTCTGCCGCACCTTTACTCAGCCAAGCCAAACGGGAAACAGAACGTCGCGGGTGCTACCTTACCCTCTATCCGGGAGAACCGAGTGAACTGCTGCTGGAACTGGAAAACCTCAGCAACCAAACCTTAGACTTAGATATTAATATCCAGGGAGATTTTCCCTCCCAATGGTATCGTTTGGGTATGGAAGGGCAGGAACTTCTGGCTGGTGGGCGCATGGAAGCGGTGATTCGCTTTTATATGCCAGCCGATTTCTTTGAGTCTAATCAGGATTGGGACACTAAACCCTCTCACCGCCTCGATTATCGCGGTCAGATTTATGTCTATTCCAGCCAATCGGGAACGGGGAGCAAACATATTGAATCAGCAAGCTTTAATCTCTATGTTCGCCCTCGTAGCTTATATCTAAACTTTGTACCCGAAATTTATCAAGAAGTCGATTTTATCGGTCGCTTTCTGAAAATTTTTGAACAAGCCTTTGAACCCACATTACAATCCCTGGAGGCTTTATGGGCGTATCTCGACCCCTTAATGACACCAGAAACCCTTCTACCCTTTCTGGCACATTGGGTAGGTTGGCAACTCAACCCCGCCTTAAGCCTACAGCGACAGCGCTATCTGATTCGTCAGGCGATGGAGATTTATCGCTGGCGAGGGACGCGCCGGGGATTACGGTTTTACCTGCATCTATTTACGGATTTACCCTTGGATGACCATCTTCCCGAACATCAAAAGCATATTTGTATTCAAGAAGTGTTTGGTCAGGGATTTATGATGGGGAACACCCACCTAAATGAAGACTCCCTGATTGGTGGCGGACAACCGTATCATTTCATTGTCCGACTGCGCCCTGAACCCCCGACTAAAATTGACGAATTATTAGTCCATCAAATTATTCAACAAGAAAAACCTGCCTTTTGTACTTATGAACTCTATATTGAATAACATAAGACAAATGACGAATGACGAATGACAAATGACAAATGACAAATGACAAATGACGAATAACGAATGACAAATGACAAATGACTAACCACTTCCCTCCCCCATCTCTCCAACAATTTGAACGTCTCCATGTCACAGACGGCTTACTGATTGATGCCCAACGTTGGCAGTTAGCTCACTACTATCATCGCCAGTATCATAGTACCTTTTACCAATCTCTACATCAGCCCGGAATTGTCTTCGGGTTGGGGGTACATATCATTCCCGCCCCCGCTGAGGTTGTGGCGAAATACCGAGATGAACGTTGGGTGGAAATTCAACCGGGACTTGCGATTGATTTATTTGGCAATTTTATCGTAGTGCCAGAACCCATGTCCTATCGGATTTCTTCAGAAGCGACTTCAGGAAAACCCTTGATAGTGTATTTGGTGGTTAAATTTAGAGATCCCGCAGAATTACGCACCCGTAGAGTTATCGATAGAATCGTCGAAACATTTCGGATTAATGAAAAGGCAAATCCACCCACGGAGGGGGATGTTGAACTCTGTCGAATTCTTCTGAAAGCAGGACCCGTTAAACTGGAAGCGCCCGTCAATATTTTCTCCCCTAGCTATAACCAGTTGGACTTGCGCTACCGTCTTCAGCCCCAAGCTCGACCTCTGGCGAGCGTTCACGTTGCCATGTACAAAGGGCTAGCTGTGGATAACTATGAACATGAGCGTATTTTATCGAATCTTTCCTATCTTCTACAATCAACCACTGGACTTTACCCTGCTCTCCAGGGGAGGGATGAAATTGGACAATTTAGTTTACACTCGGCAGAGTTACAAGCTATTTTAGAGTATGATTTATTTTTCATGATCGATCGCCAAGTTCAGGTGTTAGGGGAATCGGAATTTGAGGTGCTGCGAAAGTATTTAAAGGCAGGAGGTACACTTTTAGTCGAAGCCTCGGCAGGATTAAAGCATTGGATTCAAGGCAATGCGATTAAAGACCTGAGCAACATTTACCAAGAACTCGAACAGGCGCTAACCCAAATCGATGATAACCCCAATATTGATACGGATACAAGATTAAAGCAATGCCGACAAGATATTGTTAGTGAACGAGAGATGATTGCTACAGAGTTAGCCAGACGCAAGAATTCGATCGCGGGTCGATTCCAAGAGTTTGCCCAAAGTATAGGAACCCAGTTAACGCCACTGGAAAAATTAGACCGTCACGACTTACTGCGGACTCAACCCTTTCTCTTTGCCACGACACCTCGTATCAATAGAAAGCCGATTCAAATTTTAAGGGGTGGCGGAATTATTGTCGAGATCGGTAACTTATCGGAGGCTTGGGGAATCAATGAAAAGCAAGTTCTTTCCCGTGAAGCGATCCGTACAGCTCAGGAAATAGGGATTAATATTTTGCATTTAGCTTGGCGTCGCCGACAACTAACCCGTGGACAGCAGCCACCACCAACAGTTACGACATCAAGCCCTTCCCACCCTTCCAATCCATCACAACCGTCAGATAGATCGCGTCGAGATGAGCTGTTTGATAAGTTAATGTAGGGTGTTGAACAGGGAACACCTCGACTTACCTCGGACTTCGGCGTGAGCGCTCAGTCGAACGCTTCGCTCGGTAACACGCTCGGTGTGTCACAGGGAACAAGGAAACTGGGGGAGGTTCGGGAGTAAGGAAGGACAATAATGGTAGATAATTTAATTGATACAACGGTTTCCCCAAAACAACTTCGATTTAAGCCAGGAGGTCTACCTGCTTCATTTGAAGTTAAAGTCGTTAATGATAGCGAGCGCTTTGCTAGTTTTCAGGTGGAAGTAACGGCGGCTGGAGTTGATGATGATCGGCTTCCGGATTGGTACACGATCTCCCCAGAAGTGGGGACTAAAAAGCCGCCGGGTGATGTCACCCATTTTCAGGTGGCGATTATCGATAATCCTGTTCCCGGGTTTGTCGGATTGATGAACCTAACGGTGCGTGTCTTTTCCATGGAACTCCCGGATGAAGACCGAGAAGTATTGCGGTTAATTCTAGAACAGGGTACGGGTTCAATTCCGTTAAAATTGGATCTGCCAGTACGGGAGTTTCAAGAATATCCCGCAAGTCAGCAGGAAATTCCGGTACGGGTTTATAATCCCAGTCAATTAGAAACCCATGTTACGTTAAACTTTTCAGGCATAGATCCAACCTGGATTGTCGATGGAACCGAACGCCAATTATATCTACCTCCAAACGGACAAGTCACTGAAACATTTATTTGCCAAATTCCTGACATTTCCCAAGCGCCCAGTCGGATTTATCCCTTTGCGATCGCGGCGACTCATCGCCATGGTTCTCCCGCCCAAGTGGAAGGTACGCTGGAAGTTTTACCGATGGGATTGGTTGAGTTTAGCGCCACTCCCAAACAGCAGCAAATTCCCGCCCAACGCCCTTGGATACCCAACTGGCGTAATTCCCCGGTTCCCTACACCTTGGAATTTGAGAATCATAGCAATATTCAGCAACAGGTTACTGTTAATATTCAGGGTGAAGATAAAAAGGAATGTACCTTAGAATTGCCGGATAAACCCGCCGAATTGAATCCGGTTCAAACGGCTCAAGCGCCGCTTAGAGTTCAAGCCAGACGCCATTTATGGGGTCGGAAAAAAGAACTTTCTTTAGAAGCATTGGCGACATTATCGGATCAGCGTTTAGGGAATACCAATCCGGCTAGCCAACTGTTACGACTCGATGTTTATCCGATTATTCCAACTTGGTTACTCCTAGGTGGAGGATTGCTGCTTTTATATTTTATCTGGTGGCTATCTTGGCTCAATCCCGATAATAAGTTTTTTGGGCATCAAGCGGCGGTGAATTCGGTGCAATTTAATGGCATGAGCCAGAATGTTGTCAGTGGATCTAATGACGAAACTTTAATTAAATGGCGAGTCGATGGTTTTTTTAACCCCTTTGCTAATCCAGAAGTGGAGGAGATTGCCGATACAGGTAAAGCTGTGCGGGTTATTCGTTATAAACCAGTCGATAATAACGTGGTGGCGACAGGGTTAGAAAATGGTGAGATTCAACTGTTGAATTTATTGGCAGAAACTCCAAAATTAATGATGTCTTTTTCCCAGGAAAAAGATGATCGAGTGTTGGCATTAGAGTTTACAGATGACTCCCGCTACCTGTTTAGTGGTCACGGCAGTGGTTTGGTACTTGGGTGGGACATTCAACAAAATTTAGGCGAAGCCGATGCGGGAGTGAATGGCAATGTTGAACCCCTACGTAGCGGACGATTCAAATTCGCCATATATGCCTTAAATTTTGTGGGACAAGGTAATCAAAATTTAGTGGTTGCTGGACGGTTTAACACCTTAGCCATTTGGAATTTACCCAACCCAGATAATGTGGCAATTCCTATACCCTATCGTGAAGGGGGTCAGGATGACTATATTTTCAGTATTGATGTTGCTGATATGAAACCTTATCTAATGGCAACGGCTGACAATCAAGGCTATATTACCTTGTGGAATATGGAATCCTGTTTGGTTGAGGGTCAACCGTCCTGTGAAATTATTGACCAATGGTCGAATGGTCATGGCGGTCAAGCGGTACGATCTGTGGCTTTGAGTAATGGGGGTTGTTACTTAGCTAGTGGCGGCGATGATGGACGAATGATGCTGTGGCCCCTAACCACTAGGGGTAAACGAGCAGAAAATTATGTAAGTGGTATTGAAGTGGGTCGGTCATTGAGAAACAAAACATTCAATAGTGTGGATATAAATGTTTTGAAGAGAAATATTCTCATCGCTAGTGGTAGTGACGATACCCTGGTGCGGGTGAGACGAGCGAAACGGCTCAAAGGGTTAGGGTGCGATCGCGATGAGTGAGAACGCTTGTTCAAGCTTAATCTGCCAGACTGAGGATTTTTCCTGATCGGATCAAGTCCATGCTGTAGGAAAAAAAGGTAGATGCACCCTGGTTATAAACCTTAGCCTCACGGCTGAGGTTTTTTTTTTCGAGAAAATGCCAGATCTTGGTAAAATCTATAACGGCATAAGTAGGGGCTGCTGAATAAGTGTTGTGGTGAGCGGAGGGAACAGGGAACAGGGAACAGGGAACAGGGAACAGGTAAGGTAGAGTTTTGAGTTAACTTCCCCAGCTTCCCCATCTCCCCCAGCTTCCCCATCTCCCCCAGCTTCCCCCATCTCCCCCAGCAAAAACTATGACTCGCGTCGTTGGATTAATCAGTGGTACGTCAGTTGATGGAATTGATGCGGCTTTCGTGGAGATTGCGGGTTCCGAGTCCGATTTAACTGTGGAGTTATTGGCGGGAGAGACTTACCCCTACCCGGAACAACTGCGATCGCAAATCCTTAATCTCTGTGCGGGTGGTTCTATATCGATGGCAGAATTCGCTGGATTAGATGATGCGATCGCGCGACAATTTGCTCAAGCCGCCCAAGCCATCCAAAAACACCACCCACCCGCCGCTACACTGATCGGTTCCCACGGTCAAACCGTTTACCATCGTCCCCCTGCTCCCCCACCTCTCCACCCCTGTGCCCCTCCACCCCCCTACACCCCTTTAGGCTATAGTCTTCAATTAGGGCGGGGAGAGGTTATTGCTGACGCCACAGGAATTAAAACGGTCAGTAATTTCCGTGTCGCTGATATTGCGGTTGGGGGTCAAGGAGCGCCCTTAGTCTCCAAAATTGATGCTTGTTTGCTCTCCTCCCCGACTCAGCAACGATGTATCCAAAATATCGGCGGAATTGGTAATGTTACTTACCTCCCTCCCTGCCAAGGAAATTGGTTAGAGTTGGTCAGTGGTTGGGATACAGGACCGGGAAATACGCTGTTGGATTTAGCCGTGCAGCATTTTACCCAGGGACGTCAATCTTATGACCAAGACGGGAACTGGGCGCGACAAGGTACAGTTTGTCAACCCCTACTTAACAAATGGTTAACCCATGACTTTTTCCAGCAACCCCCGCCTAAATCCACAGGGCGAGAATTATTCGGCTGGGATTATCTACACCAAAGTATTGCCGAGAGTCAAGCCTATTCTCTGAGTCCGGCTGATCTATTGGCAACCCTGACAGAACTCACCGTCGCGTCTATAGAGGACAGCTATCGTCGCTTTTTACCGAAGATGCCTGATCAGATATTCGTATGTGGTGGGGGTAGCCGCAATCTTTATCTCAAACAGCGCATGCATTCCCGGTTACAATCCGTACAGATACAAACAACGGATGAGGCTGGGGTGAGCGGAGATTTCAAAGAAGCGATCGCCTTTGCCGTTTTAGCCTATTGGCGAGACTTGGGCATTTGCGGGAATCTCCCACCAGTTACGGGCGCGAAGCAGGCGGTACCTTTGGGTAATATCGCGCCATCTTAAATAATTAACGGAGAATCCAGCATTTCTTGTCCACTTGGGATTACACTAAATACTGAAACACAATTGCCTATTTTTTTATCCTAATGACTACGATTTTGGCAATCTGCTTGGTCAGGCATTGTGCCATAGTTGAGGACAAATTCAACCAGCACTATTCGATTAGAGGCAAAGGGTAACGCTGTGGCTCACACCTTTTTAATGGAGGCAGGACGCTGGACACTCCAGGGAAATTGGCTGGAGCGCAATGGATCGCTTCTAAGCGTTAGAGGGAAAACAATTGTTGCCTGGGGTCGAGAAAACTGGTTTACGATGGTAACCAAGCTGGTTTTTCCCGACGATGAGCGTGAAGATATTTCTTTCCAATATCGGGGGCGTCTTGATGCCGGAGAACGGCAGTATACCTTCGTCTTACAGCATAGTGTTTTGGGTCGTGTTGAGGGCGAAGGTTGGATCGCTCCAGAATCCATTGTGCAACGCTATTGGGTTTTAAGCGATCGTCAGAGACGTAGTGGTTTTGAAACCCGACACCAACTTGATGATAATACCTACTACCTCTCCAGTAGCATCATGGCGGGTCATTATCTGACCAGCACAATGGAAGCAACGCTAGAACGACAGCCTGGATAGCACAAGCCTATAATCAGAAGTATAAAGTGTGAAGTATCAACACTCAGCACCCCGTACTAAAGTAATGGGGCTTCGATCCTTCACGCTTAGTTAGAACCGTTCTGCTTATATTCCTCTCCGGTTGAAAGACACGGAGTTTCCTACATTGGAGGTATTTTGATAAAATCACTCACTGGGATTTGACCTTCCTAAAAATCTGTGACCTTTTACCTGCTTTTCGTGTGTTAGCGTAGCAGGATATAGTCCGGGATAGACTGATCAATTCTAAGTTATCCTTGACTTATGAAACGTATTGAGTTAACGGATTTCGGTTTACCACAGGTGTGGCTCCAGATGAACTATAGCTGGTCACAATGGCACAATGGAACGAGTAACCGAGTGAGTTATTGGGTCTAGTTCCTGTTTGATGCTGCTTGCCGAATTGCGCTTGGGTCAAACTGGTAAATAAGTATCGTTCACAACTGCTCCAAGCTCTCACTAAACCAATCATGACAAAAGACCCTAATCATGGTCGCATACTCGCCAACCGCTATCAACTCATTGGATTGATAGGTCAGGGCGCTATGGGTCAAGTTTATAAAGCTAAAGATATGTTACTTGGCGGCGTTATTGTCGCTGTCAAATTCCTATCCCAAACCTTGCTCAACCAAAAAATGCGCGATCGCTTTGAGCGAGAAGCGACGATCTGTGCGCTACTTGGGGAAAAAAGTAATCATATCGTGCGCGTCCGGGATTATGGCGTGGATGAAAATGATATTTCGTTTTACGTCATGGAATTCCTAGAAGGCAATGGCTTAAGTGAAATCATTCGCGATCAAACCATACCCTTACCTCGGTTTCTCAATATTAGCCGTCAGATTAGTTTAGGACTGCAATGCGCTCATAAAGGAATCGTGATCGAAGGTGAACTTAGCCCAATTATTCACCGAGATATTAAACCCAGCAATATTCTGGTGGTTGAAGACGCCTCCTTCGGAGAACTGGTGAAAATTCTCGACTTTGGCATTGCCAAGCTGATCCAGTCCAACAGCGAGCAAACACATTCCTTTATGGGGACATTAGCCTATTGTTCCCCCGAGCAAATGGAAGGGCGGGAACTGGATAACCGCTCTGACATTTACAGTCTGGGCGTGATGATGTTTGAGATGCTCACCGGCGAAATGCCGATTGTGGGCGAATCGAATTCCTTTGGCGGGTGGTACAAAGCCCATCACTTCAACCCACCCCGCCGCTTTGAAACCGCGAAACCGGATTTGAAATTGCCCAAAGCCTTAGAAAATCTGGTGATGAGTTGTCTGGCAAAAGAAGCCAGCGATCGCCCGCAAACGATTGAGGAAGTCATTCAGACATTAGAACCCTTAGAACAGCGTTTTGGTCAAGGACGACAACTCGGTCAGCGGATTGGTGCTGTACTCTCGAAAATACCCCGAGCCGAAGAACCCGCCCAGAAGCCTCCCGCTCGTTCTATTGAAGACCTCTGCTTACAAACGTTTTGGCCCAAAAACAAACCCCAAGCCTCGATTGTTTTTCCCCATATTATTCGTACCAGTCAGGAACTATTAGCCACCCTTTGGGTAATGCTAACCAAGGACGATATTGAAAACCGCCGCATTAGCACCCGCTATAACCAATTCCTATTTCTGATGTCTCCCCATCCCATGGTGTTATGGATTACAGCCCTGCACAATCGGCAACATGGCGCTCGTTGGCTAACCTGTTATTTGGATCTGAAAACAGCCATGGGTCAAAAAGTGATCCGCATTTTAGGAGAATCAGGAAACTACCGGATTTTATTCTTTGCCCTGACTGAACCGCAACGCTGCGCCAACGTGATGACCGCCACCATTGCCTCAACTCAGCGAAAACTACTCCTAGATTGGGCAAATGCCAGCCATGCAGCGATGCCCAGCACTCAGCCTCAGCTCAGTAAACGAATTCTCAAGCAAGAGCTTGAGAAACTTAAGCCGAAAATTGTGATGAAGCTAGAAGCCGTTCACACCGATTACCCAACCGACATTTCTGGATAGGGGTTGAATGTTCTGTAGGGGCGGGTTTAGGGACTAAATTGCGCCAGTCACCGATAACAGTTCAACAAAACCCGCCCTGATTCAATTTTAGGGGTGGGTGTAGGGGCGGGTTTAGGGACTCAATTGTGCTAGTCACCGATAACAGTTCAACAAAACCCGCCCTGATTCAATTGTGGAGGCGGGTTTCATCACATTCGGGTGGCAAAAAACGATAATTGTCGGTTAAAGCTGCTTCACCTCAGCCACAAGCTGCCCCACAACATCCTTAGCGCTACCAAATAGCATCATCGTCTTATCGCCATAGAACAACTCATTTTCAATACCAGCAAAGCCCGCGTTCATACTTCGCTTAATCACGATCGCGTGTTTTGCCTTATCGACATCAAGAATCGGCATCCCGTAAATCGGACTACTGCTATTGCTGCGAGCAGCTGGATTCACCACATCATTGGCACCAATGACGAGAGCAACATCAGTATTATCAAACTGAGGATTGATGTCATCCATGTCGTAGAGATAGTCATAAGAGACATTCGCTTCGGCTAAGAGTACATTCATGTGTCCCGGCATCCTACCCGCAACCGGGTGAATGGCGTATTTGACCTCAACGCCCAGTTTTTCAAGCTGATCCGCTAATTCGCGCACGGTATGTTGTGCCTGAGCCACTGCCATCCCATAACCCGGAACAACAACCACAGAGCGGGCATAGCCCAACATCATTGCTCCTTCTTCAGCATCGATGCTATGGACAACCTTGTCGCCGACACCAACAGCACCACCAGCACCGCCTTGAGCCTCACCGCTACCAAAGGCACTAAATAGCACGTTGGCTAGGGAACGGTTCATCGCCTTACACATAATATTGGTCAGGATTAAACCCGAAGCCCCAACCAATGCTCCTGCCACAATCAGCATATCGTTCATCACGACAAAACCCGCTGCACTCGCCGCTAACCCGGAAAACGAGTTCAGCAGTGAGATCACCACAGGCATATCGCCGCCGCCAATGGGTAGGACAAAGAAAATCCCTAACACTGAGGAGATACCCACCATTGACAGAAAGATGGTTGTATTGTCCGGTGTCACTAAGAGGTAGCCACTACAGACTAAAAAGCTAATCAGGAGTAAGGCATTAAATAGTTGCTGCAAGGGAAACTTGACTGGTTTACCCGTAATCAACCCCTGTAACTTGCCAAATGCCACAAAGCTGCCGGTGAGGGTGACGCCACCAATTAGCACACCCAGAATCACGGTAATCGTAGACCCTAAGGGTACACCTTGACCTGTACTCAGCAAGCGCCAAAATTCCCCGATCGCGACTAAGGCTGAGGCGGCACCACCCAACCCATTCAGCAAGCCTACCATCTGAGGCATGGCAGTCATCGCCACTTTATACGCTGCCGTCACACCAATCACAGCACCAATGGCGATTCCCACCAGAATCATTTGATAATTTAAGACCTGTTGGTTCAGCAGCGTTGACACCACAGCTAGCAGCATCCCCACTGACGCCCAAACGTTTCCTTGGCGTGCTGTTGCGGGTGATCCCAGCTTCTTCAGCCCAAAGATAAATAATCCAGTTGCGACTAAATACGTCAGTTCAATCCCAGTCGGTAGAAAGTCGGTCATGTTCTCACCTCACTTATTTCTTAAACATTTGCAACATTCGATCCGTCACCAGGAAACCGCCCACCACGTTAACCGTGGCGAGTACGACAGCGACTAAACCCAAAATGACGGTGACATTCCATTCCTTCGATCCGGAGATGAGTAATGCGCCGATGACGGCAATCCCGGAAATGGCATTTGCCCCAGACATCAAGGGAGTATGTAGGGTGGGTGGCACTTTGTTGATCACTTCAAAACCAACAAAGGCAGCTAAGACAAAGACAAATAAACTGGCAATGAATGTGGTAGTCATCTTTTTCTCCTTTTTCGGGGTTCATGGTTCTAACGGAACCTAACCTATACCTACACCTAGACAGTTGTACTCATTTGAGAGAGGGCATCTTTCACCCGCTGATTGCGAATTTCACCAGCGTGGGTAATACAGGTGCTGTCTACAATATCATCCTCAAAATTGAGTTGTAACTGTCCTTCTTTGACCAGGTACTGTAATAACGTTGAGATATTCTTGGCGTACATCTGGCTGGCGTGGGTGGGCATAGACGCGGGGACATTGATTGGACCGATAACGGTTACGCCATGACGAACGATATCTTTTCCAGCTTCAGTAACGGCACAGTTTCCACCTTGTTCAGCGGCGAGATCCACGATCACTGAACCCGGACTCATTTGCTCAACCATCTCCTCCGTCACCAGTACGGGCGCTTTTTTGCCGGGAACTTGGGCGGTGGTAATCACCACATCTGCCTGCTTGACGTGTTCCGCGATCACCTCTTGGGTGCGCTGCTTCGCGGCGTCAGAGACTTCCTTGGCATATCCCCCTTCAGCCACGGTATCTTCTTGGAGATCGACCTCAACAAACTTGGCTCCCAGACTTTGTACTTCCTCCTTCACCGCTGGACGAATATCAAAGGCTTCTACCATAGCACCTAGGCGTCGGGCTGTTGCGATCGCTTGCAGTCCAGCGACGCCTGCACCCAGGATAAACACTTTTGAGGGTTTGATCGTTCCCGCTGCTGTGGTTAACATGGGGAAGAATTTCGGTAACGCGGCGGCGGCAATTAGTACCGCTTTGTACCCGGCTACCCCAGCTTGGGAAGACAGCGCATCCATACTCTGGGCGCGACTGGTACGGGGAATCAACTCCATACTGAAGGCAGTCACCTTACGGTGTGCCAGTTTCTGGGCAACCTCTGGCTTACCGAGGGGACTGAGGAAGCTAATTAGTGTTGAGCTTTCCCGCATCTGGTTAATTTCATCATCCTTGGGAATGCCCACTTTCAGGATGACATCAGCTTCACCCCAGAGTTTACCTGGATCTGAGACTAGGGTAGCTCCTGCCTCCTCATAAGTGCGATCGCTAAAAAACGATGCCTCTCCTGCACCGTTTTCCACCCAAATCTCTAAGCCCTGTTTGACCAACCGGGCAACAGTATCCGGAATCAGGGCGACCCGATTTTCGCCCACTTCAATTTCTTTAACCAGTGCTATTTTCATGAAAACTCCTTATAGACTAACCGAAAAAACTATGCCTTGGTCGTTAGGCTAATGCCTTATGTACGAAGGTCGTATTTTTATGACATGATAGCCCTTGTGCCTTCCTTTTGCATCAACACTATCTAATCGATCTTTGGCTGAGAAAATTCGTCTGTCTTGAGGACGATTGAGTGAAGTTTTTTCTCCCTACTACGTTGGTGAGACGTTTCATCCCAACTCGCTAATAGAATTTGCCTGAGAGTTAACCTCTTTGTTAGGGTTGCCACCTGTGCGTGTGGTAGTGGTAGATGAACAACTAAGAGCGTTATCCTTGCTTATCTTGAGAAGCCAGCTAAGTCATTCGTTTAGGTAAGGGGTTGTGGGCTATTTACAAAACTCAATACAGTTTAGTTTATTATCAACAAACTACCTATTACCGACTTGAACAATTAATTTAGCTATCGTACATATCACTTGAATATAGAGAAGTTTTTGATAAAAAACATAAACCCATCTTCCTATCTTCATCCGCCTAAACTATTAAATTACAAGCATGATCACATTCCCCCACTCAATATACCTAGATAAATGTCGATTAATTCGACAATCTGGCTCATTACCTAACATAGATATCCATTTTTGGGGAATAATCAGAAGTATGAGCAGCTTTTTTCAAAATTTGTGTATATTTAACTACAGATACGACGAAGACGCACTAAAGGGATGACTAGAAGCTGCCAGACACTTTAGCTGAGTCAAAGCTGAGAGTCAAGCCAATTAGAACTTGCTGAATAAGTGTTGTGGTGAGTGGGAGCAGGGGAAGCTCTTGGATCTGGGGGAAATAAGCCAAGGCACTTTTGCTATCTTTTAAGCGTCTGTACCATCGCCGGACTACAACATGACGTAAATCTGCTACAGTCAAAGATTGTAAAGTTTAGTAACAAGCTTAGTTTTAGTACAGCCAAAGGTTTCTCTCTTATGTTTATCAGCAAATCTCCGTTAGGACGATTCGTTTCAGCCGTTGCCTTAACAGGCTGTTTATTCACGGGTGTAGCCCTTCGGACATTGGCTCAGAGTAATCCTGGGCTGACGATTTTTAGCGGGGTGGAACGGGAAAACATTCTGAGGTATCATTTCGACTTTGGGGGTCGTGCTGCGGCTTGGGATCGATTGAAACTGAGGATTCCGCAGAAAAAGATGGAATTATCGGTGCAGCAGATTGACCTACGTTATCCCGATTATTACACCGGAAAATTTGATCCCGATCGCGTGGAAGTTAGGGTTAATGGCGAATCCCTACCCATTGCTGAGGTGAACTGGGATAAAGACAATTACCAGCTTCAGATTTATATGCAGGAGCCAATTCCCGCCCAAGAGAAGGTGGAAATCGTCTTGTCTAATTTGAAAAATCCTCGGTTCGGCGGTACGTTCTACTTTGAATGTCTAGTGTGGACTACCGGTGATGTTCCTCTACCCCGTTATGTGGGAACCTGGATTGTTACAGTTAGTTAGGCTATTGAAATGCTACGATAATAGATCGTGACTCTTTGGTGAACTGGGGAAAGGAATATAACTCCTTTCACTTTCTATTTGAAGATGTAGCAGGATAAACAATAAACAATGACAAAACGAACATTAGGCGGTAGTAACCGCAAGCAAAAACGCAAATCAGGATTTCGCGCCCGCATGCGAACCAAAAACGGTCAAACTGTGATTAAAGCCCGCCGCAGTAAAGGACGTTATCGTTTAGCTGTGTAGTGTTAATCGTGTCCAGGTTTAGGACTGACTGTTAGGCGTTGATTCGGGTAGGGTGCTTGATCATGCGCCCTATCGCCCCTTCCCTGACAAATGACGAATGACCAAGGACAAATGACGTAGCTTGCTTCTTGAAAGGGAGTGAGTATGACCAAGGACAAATAACAATTGTTGCCTCAAGAGCATCGACTTAAGCATTGGCGAGATTTTAAGGCAGTATACCAAAAGGGAATTCGTCGCTATGGACGTCATTTAACCGTGCGCGGGTTACATTTGCCTAGGGTTAACCATGAAGATGGACTCCGTTCAGACAACTCACAGGTCAATCCTCCTACTCCATCCCCCACTCGTATCGGTATTTCCGTTAGCCAAAAAGTCAGTAAAAAAGCCGTTATCCGTAATCGCCTGAAACGGCGAATTAGAGCCGCTTTGCGCCAATTATTGCCGCGACTTACACCCGGTTGGCATGTCATAGTTGGAGTGCGCCCCAGCGCCTTGGAGTGCGAATATGCTCAATTTTTGCAAGAATTAGAGCAGTTATTGGTAGATGCTGAGGTAATAAATGGGCATTAAAGAAGAAACCTATTATGAGGGGGGTCCCCATATCGGTGACTTGATTATAAACATTTTGTTGGGGTTCACGGTTATCGCCCTGCCCTTAACCATTGGGGCGGTTGTGCGGGCGTTATGGCTGCGCTATCGGGTGACAACTCGTCGCATTTCGGTGACAGGAGGATGGCAAGGGCGCGATCGCACGGATATTATCTACTCTGAAATTGCCCAACTGCGGAAAGTTCCCCGTGGTATCGGTCTGTGGGGCGATATTGTGGTTATCCTGAAAGATGGTAGCCGTTTAGAACTGCGGGCTATGCCTCAGTTTCGCGAAATTTACGATTATATCGGTGAAAAAGTTTCTGCCAAAACGGGTAAACCTCTAGATTCCGTTAAGGCTTAAAGTATAGCGGCAGTGAGCAAGGGAGCAATGTTCGTGGGCGTCGGGTGTAGGGAATAATTGAACTCCTCACCTCGTTCAGACAACTCTAAGTTGAAGGAGCGCCAACCTGATTAGAAATTTTTGCCAAATTTCTGTATGTTTGGATACATTTCCCCATTGAATTTCTTTGGGCTGCCCAAGACGGCGATCGCCTGAAAGCCTCCCCCTGGGGTGAAAGCGTGGAGAATCGCCGGGGCAATTGCGGGATATTGCCTCCCATTGCCGCCAATATTCGATAAATTAGATTCAGAAAACGTTACAGCGCCTAGGTTGACTTTATACGAATGGATTTTGGTATCGGGTTTCTTTCCAACAACGTCATGCTGCCAATCCTGGATTTCTTTTACGGGATTGTGCCTAGCTACGGTCTTGCCATCGTGGCACTGACCCTGGTAATTCGCTTTGCTCTCTATCCCCTGAACGCAGGCTCCATTCGCAACATGAGGCGCATGCGAATTACCCAACCCTTAATGAAAAAGCGGCAAGAGGAAATTCAGCAACGCTATGGCGATGACAAGGTAAAACAACAAGAGGAGATGAGCAAACTCTTCCAGGAGTTTGGTAATCCCCTAGCCGGGTGTTTCCCTGTGCTGCTGCAAATGCCTGTCTTATTTGCCCTATTTGCCACATTGCGGGGATCACCGTTTTCTAATGTAAACTACACGGTGGATGTGCAAATCTTTCCCCGGGAGAAAATGGAGTTCATCCAGCCCCAAGCCTTTGCCACTAAACCCCAAAATATTTACTTTGCCGATGGGGTTCATTCACCCGTCGCCGCTGTCTTACCCAGTGGTAATCGGTTAGTGGTGGGGGAGAAAACCCCAATCGACTTTCAATCCGTTGAAGGGAAATCCCTCAGTACCCTGGAGAAGGAATATCCAGACACCAAAATTGTGCCTAAATGGGAAATCACCAAAGGGGAAGACAAGGTACATTTTGCCAAAGATGGTACCCTGGAAGCCTTAGCACCGGGTGATGTAACCCTAAAGGCGACGATTCCCGGACTGGCGGCGGAGCGAGGATTCCTATTTATTAATGCCTTAGGGCGAGTGGGTGCCTTTGGAGATGATGGCGAAATCCACTTGGATATTGTGGGCATGATTCTATTTTTTGGCGTGAGTTTGTATGTGAACCAGGTTCTCACGGGTCAAAATGCTCCTAGTGGTTCATCCCAGCAAAATACGGTGAATAAGATTACGCCAGTTTTATTCTCCGGGATGTTCTTCTTCTTCCCCTTACCCGCCGGGGTGTTGATGTATATGGTGATTGCTAACGTTTTTCAGACGTTGCAATCCTTCATTTTGATGCGAGAACCCCTACCGGACAATATCCAAAAAATGGTTGAGGAGCAAGAAAAAGCGGAACAGAAAACCCAATCCAAGGACAAGTCCGGCGAAGGGCGAGAATCACTGCCATTTGAACCGAAACGTTCCAAGAAAAAAGCGTCAAGTTAGCTATGAGTAATCAGCAGCGGGGTCAACAGTGGCTAGAAGAGTTGCTACGCTTATCCAATGTGTCGGCAACAGTGGAAGTCACTGATGAGAACCAAGATAGTAAAGCCAACTACTGGTTAACCATTGATCAAAGCCAATTGACTGAGGCAGAGATTCAAACCCTGATTGGCGTTAATGGTAAGGTACTTGATGCGCTACAGTATCTGGCAAATGCAACGCTTAACCTCGGTAAGCCATTAGCGGATCAGGCGGCGTATACCGTTGAACTCAATGGTTACCGTCTACAGCGTCAAGAGGAACTCCGGATACTGGCAGATCAGGCGGCACAGAAAGTACGGGAGACGGGTCAAGATTATGAATTGCGATCGCTCTCCGCCGCAGAACGCCGTCAAGTGCATACGTTGCTCCAGGAATGCGAAGATTTAGAAACCCACAGTCAGGGTCAAGAACCAAACCGTCGCTTGGTGGTGCGTCTGCGTCCTTAACTAAGGATTAGGGTTTAAAATCGGGGGTAGGGGTGGCTTGTTGGCAGCAAAGGAGTGGCATCATGGAAGTAATTTATATTCCTGGATTGCTTAAATTACCAGAGCAAACCGAGGTGATTCAGGTCAAAGAATTCCTGCCCGATTTAGAAACGCTAACGCCTGTGCGAGGAGGCTTGCAAGTTAAGCATCAAGGGAATTATTTAGAAGTCTCGGCGCAAGCCGAAACGATTATTACCCTAGCCTGTAACCGATGTTTGCAGCAGTACAATCATCGGTTAAGCGCGGATGTATCGGAACTGGTTTGGTTAGATGAAGCCGCCGAGCAACAGGAGCTGGGTATCTTGGAACGAGAAACGCCCTTGGAGGAGTTAGTGGAAACTTTACATCCCCAAGGGTATTTTGATCCCAATAGTTGGCTTTATGAGCAATTGTGTCTAGAAATTCCACCTCGACAGTTATGTGACGCCAACTGTCCAGGAATTGTCATGGATGAGAATGATAGCACTAAGCCAACTGATCGGCGTTGGGATGCTCTGGAAATTTTGAAGGGAAAATTGCCAGGGTAATTAATGGTCATTCGTCATTCGTCATTTGTCATTTGTCATACTCGCTTCCCCAAAAGAAGCAAGCTACGTCTTATGTCATTTACCTAGATCCAGGTAGGGGCGGGTTTAGGGATAATTATTGATTATTTTCCCTAACTGGGATACAAAACCCGCCCTCCTCTCATTTCATTCAATCCAGGTAAAATGAGGTGTGGTGACTGATTCGCTTTGAACAAAAGTTGAGCGCAGTCCCCATCTAAAATCGCAAGATTTAGGTGGGGGACTGCGAAACACTAACAATTTTGGTAGAATTCCGACAGGTACGGCGGCATTTATTTGTTCGGCACGACCTACAGAACCTAGAAAACT
>NZ_JAVKBY010000096.1:0-71442 GCF_040222985.1 Coleofasciculus sp. F4-SAH-05 | reverse complement strand
GGTTCTTCCGGAGTTACTATGCTAAACTATCAGTTTAAACAATCAAAAACCAAGCCCCATAATAATTGTAGCGCCTCAGCTATTCAAAATTGAGAAAAACATCCAGATAACGCCCAAACCTTTTGTTATATAAAGGCTTTGAATATTTCAACTAACAATTTAGCATAATAAGTACTGAAGAACCAAAGTAGCTACTTGACCAATTTGTGATATACCGCAATATTCGAGGGCGGTTCTCTGCTCTTTGAATGACTAATCGGCGGAGGGAAGCTGGAATTGTTGCCATCTATGCTTGCTTCATCACCCGTGTTGATCGCAAACGCAGTAGAGATAAAAATTCCACCAGTTCAACCAGTCCTTCTGCTTCCTGTCGTTCTGCCTGAGACAGGGTATAGCCTTCATCCTGACGATCCAACAAAAATTGTAAGCGTGCGTGAACCGCTTGGGGAAGCTGGAATCGGGTTAGTTCAATAGGAATTTCGACGATTTCGGGCATAGAGCTGCACTATTCTTTTGGAGGATGCCAAAGTGAGCTATTGTTATTATATCACATATAGCAACAATCCGCGCTATGAATTGGCGGATGGAGAATTAATTGATAGGGAGCCCGCTGAACCTCATGAAACAGTCGCGGGAAAATTAGCCAGTAAACTGAGTATTGAGTTAGAACGACAAGGACATCCCTGGTTTATTCCGCGCACTTGTATTGTTAGACTTTTTACAGATGCGGCGACGGCGCGTCGCCCTGATGTCGTTGTTTTAGATGAGACAGCATTAGTGAATGAGCCGTTATGGGAGCGAGAACCTGTAATTACGTTGGCAACTTCGATTAAATTGATTGTTGAGGTGGTCAGTACAAATTGGGAAACTGATTATGCTCGTAAAGTGGAAGAATATGCTTTGTTGGGGATTCCCGAATATTGGATTGTTGATTATCGAGGATTAGGCGGCGTTGCTTTCATTGGTAGACCTAAGCAGCCAACTATTACAGTTTGTCAGTTAGTCGGTGAAGATTATGTTCAACAGCAATATCGACTGGGAGAGACAATTGTTTCACCGATGTTACCAGGGTTAACGTTTAAACTGGATGATGTGTTGTCAAGATGAAGCTGTACAATTAACTTTATGTCCCCAAAGAGGTTAACGGGTCAACATGGGTAAAGGATTTAGTACAAAGAGAATAATCCGCCAAACTTATTTAAAGTTCATAGAAAAAGTTTTACTAGTAACTTTCAACAGTAAAGGTGACAAGAATGTCATTTATCCCTGGCTAGAAGTAAATCTGGATAAGCTAGATGATAATTTTGTTCAACTATTGCGAAGCTGGGCTAAGATTGCACTATCACGAGCTTCCTTTCGAGAAGCACAAGATATTGCCGCTAGCCTTGGTGAATTCAGCAACTTGATTGCAAAGTTTCCGTTAGGTAGCAAGGCAATAAATCTGGAAATCGTCATTGCAGGATACGAAGCAGCGCTCAAAGTTTTTACTCGCGACTCATTCATCTGGCTGAGATTCTGTATTTAGACGACATCCTCACGCTAGTACCAAAGACTTGTTCGCGCTTGGTTCTGATTCCTCATACATTTCTACATCTGTTTCCTCTTCATGCCTTGCCCTTCTCCCAAAACGGCAGAACAGTTTGCTTACTCGATTGCTTCCCCAACGGTGTCAGCTACGCACCCAGTTGTCAACTCTTGCTCCAAGCACAACAACGAAAACGCCCCGACTTTACCCACCTGTTTGCCATCCAAAACCCCACAAACGACCTTGCCTATACTGACTTGGAAGTGCAAGCCATAAAAAATTGCTTTAACCCAGTCAATATCCTCAAACACAAAACCGCTACATTAACAGCCATCAACGAAGCTAACCTAAACGCAATCCACTGCGCCCACTTTAGCTGTCACGGCTACTTTAACTTAGATAATCCCCGCAAATCTGCTCTCATCTTGGCAAATGCATCCCTAACTACCACACCCATCAACCCAGACACAGAACGTTATCTTAATGTGCGCGATGGTGAAACCCATGACTTGAACCAGTGCCTTACTCTCGATGCCATCCTTAGCCTCAACTTAGAACAATGTCGCCTCGTCACCCTTTCCGCTTGCGAAACTGGATTGATTGATTTCAAAAACATCAGCGACGAATACATAGGCATACCCAGTGGCTTCCTCATCGCAGGTTCTCCCAGCGTCGTTAGTTCCCTCTGGAGAGTGAACGACTTATCGACAGCCCTGTTGATGATTAAGTTCTATCAGAATCTCAAATCCGGCTTAACCGTCGCGATTGCCCTCAACCAAGCTCAACTCTGGCTCAGAGATGCTACAACAGAACAATTACAGCAGTGGGCAAAGCAACTCCCTAATCCTGATCATAGAATGCAATTGAGAGCATTCCTTAGTCAAAAACCGTCTAATAGCAAACCTTTTGAATCCCCCTACCACTGGGCAGCATTTTGTGCCATTGGTCAATAACCCGTGAAAACTGACAGCATCTTCTACAACCTATTTCAAGCCTTTCCTAGCATCTTCTTTGAACTCATCAACCGTTCCCCAGAAGAAGCCGCTAGCTACGAATTCACCTCCCGCGAAGTAAAACAACTATCCTTTCGCCTAGATGGTTTATTCCTACCCAAAACCAACGAACCCGACAAACCGTTCTACCTTGTGGAAGTTCAGTTTCAGCCTGACACCTCCTTATACTACCGGGTATTTGCTGAACTCTTCCTCTTCTTAAAACAATACCAACCCCCTCACCCCTGGCAAATTGTTGTCATCTATCCCAATCGCTCTACTGAACGAGAGCAACCCTTACATTTTGGCAACCTCTTAACCCTAAACCAGGTGAGACGAATTTACCTGGATGAATTAGGAGAAGCTGCCGAACGCTCATTAGGGGTAGGAGTTGTTAAGCTTGTAATCGAGCCGGAAGAAACAGCCGGACAACTCGCTCGACACTTAATTGAACAAGCGCAGCAACAGCTAAGGGATGAAGCTGTCCAGCGTGACCTGATTAATCTCATTGAAACGATTATTGTCTACAAATTACCACAAAAAAGCCGCGAGGAGATTGCCGCCATGTTGGGATTAAGCGAACTGAAAAAGACCAGATTTTACCAAGAAGTCTTTGAGGAAGGTAAACAGGAGGCAAAATTAGAGACAGTGCCAGCATTGCTCCAGTTAGGATTAACCTCAGCTCAGATTGCTGAAGCTCTCAAATTACCGTTGGAATTAGTCCAGCAAACTGCACAACAAACAACCCGTAAAGCCATGTCATTCTCTGAACAAAATGTTGCCGCTTTCATTGAACTACTAACCCGTCAGCGTTCCCTCTTTACTCCAGAAGACTTAGCGGAGTTGGAGCAGGTAGTTGCTCCTTTACCTGATGATATTGAAGCACTCTCGAACGCCATCTCAGAATGGTGTGAAGAACACCCTGAAGTTGATGAAGCGCAATTAAAACTTCTTCCCGATAAGTCAGGAGAGAGACTACCAGGGAGCAAGGAAGGCAAAGTTAAAACTCCCAACTACGAACTCAATAAACAAACCCTACAAAATGCAATTCAACAAAGCTCTTCTTCCCAGGATTCCCAGTCATCCAACTCTGGCTCATGAAGGTTGCTAACCCAAAACTGACACTCTATGCCTTTCATCTGCGTAACAATTTAGCTCAAGGTGAAGAAGAACCTGTTGAGGATGTGAATCACCTGTGGGAGCAATGTCAACAATTGGGTCAAAAACTTAATGTTCCCAGACTCGAATCTCTGCTTGAGCGTCTCCAAGATAACCAGGACAAAGTTGGGATATCTCCAAGTTGGGATAACCGAAAAAACGACTATATAGAATTACTCCAGTCAGAACGTTGGTTGAGTTTTTCCGCGATTCCTAACGGGAGTGTACTACAACTCAGAGGCGCAGTTTATCCCCTCCAAATCCACGATACCTATGCCGTTGACATTACCTTGCGCTATCCTTATCCTCATGTTGAAATTGACCAATTGGCAGGATTAAATCCTCAAGGTTGTCTAAAAATCGCTCAAAGCAACTCTTTACTGGGGCAAACTCTAGTCCTTTTTGCCCAGCCAGAGGAGAAACTCAACGATATTCAAGCCTTTACTGATAACTGTCTGAATGCAATTGTGCCAGAATTAGACAGACAAAATTACAGGCTTTCCGCTCAAGGTAAATTTTTAGGTAGTCCAATTGTTGAATATAACAATATTCAGGAAAATCCGGCTCAACTGAGCCATATTCTCATCTGGCTCAATTGCCACCCTCAAACGGAACCCTTAGAAGCAGGGGGAGATTACTATCAACCTCTGATTAATCTACTGTGCTGTCGCCATAAAATACTTTATGTCTACTCTCAATCTCGATGGTGCAATCAGCAGGCAAGAAAGCTCTACAGACAATTAGATGGTAAAGCCAAAGGATTGCAGCACTTGTCCTCGGAGCCTACTCAAAGGCTGAAGCAACTCAAAGAATGGCTCACCGAACTTTCTCAAACTGCCTTTGACTACGCTAACCACCTACGAGATTTAGAAATTCATCGTACTACCATTAAAACGAATAAAAAAAACTATAAATTCTGGATAAATCAGCTTAATTTTATTAGCCTTGAGAAAGAGGATGATCTGGAACTCTTGCAACAATTTATTAGCCACAAGCCGGAAAATTTTATTGAACAAATAAACACTGATTTATCTTATCTTCTCCCCAGTCAGCAACTATTCCAGCAGATGATAGAGACAATCAGGGGAATTGTTGAAACAGAACAGGCTGAGAGCGATCGCGCTTTGCAAGATACAGTAGCAATTGTAGGTGTTGGTTTAGCCGCAGCAGCCATTGGTGCTACTGTTGCCCCTTATGTAATTCCCACAGAACCCCGACAGCCCATCCTGCCGCCATTTTCCACTAACCACCTCCATCCCATCACTCAATCATTGCTTTTAAGCTTAGTTTTTGGTGCTACAGGGGCAGTCGCAACCAAGGGAATCATTGCTCTCATTCAAAATCGAGGTGTAATTGCAGGGCGTTTAACTCAGTTAATTCCAGGCGGTAGTAATAAGACAGCCAAATTACCTGGGAGTACTCAACAAACTTTACCGCCATCCCGAAAACCGACAAAATAGATACCTCAGCCCTTCAAGTCGCCTCTGAACCTGTAAAAACCATCAGGCTACCAGCCAGAAAAAATAATGAGTCAATCGCCAAATTTCCGATAAAATCAGGGGCATGACCATCCTGACATTTAACTTGGTTTTGAGCTGAGAAGACTGGGGGGATTTTTTCCTATTTAAATCCTCTTGGTCAGCTTCGGGGTGTTGGGATGGTTTTTCGGCAGTTGCCTCGCTATCCTGTCTCTGTTGCTGATTGCCATTATCAACATGAGTATTTGTTTTCTCAGGAGTGGCGGTGGTGTTTTCTGTCAAGCAATGTTCACAACGATTGGTCAATATCCAGGTTTTGGATTAATAATAGGAGTTTTAATAGACAGAAATGCCTCACCGTGCGGCTTGGCGCGATTTTTTAGACGTTCGGCGAGCGCTCAGTCGAGTCGTCGAGCCGCCGCCGTACTTATGTACAATCGCGCTCAACCTTGATGTAGCGAGGGTTTTCACCGATAAGATTGTCTATTGCCTTGCATAGCGCGATCGCGCTTTTCATGAACACAAATTGAACATAGTATAGACGCGATCGCTAACATTGAGTATTTTGCCGATAATTTATGCTGAGAGTTCACCTTGTTCGGTGTAGAGGCGGATTCTGGTTGTAGTACAACTCAAGCCGCGCCAAACTCTTCTTGCAACGCTTCATCATTATCATCAGCAATAGTGGCAACAATGGTAATCGCCCGAGAAATTTCTCCCGGCGATAGTTCAGCCACCGTGCGTGACGATAACACCACCACTTGATCATCCACAATCCCAAAACGGGATTCAAAGGTATCTGACCAGTTCATTTCCAGAAGCCTACGCATCAATTCAGCTTCTTTTTCTGCCGGGAGGTTCAGCACCGAAGACCAAACGGTGAATGTATCCTCGTCTGTAGAACCCGTTAACTGGACAAAGACTTCTACGCTACCATACTTAAACTTCCATAGATAGCCTTCATCGTTATGGCTAACCATAGCGCTGTCATCTTGCTCCAGGCTAGAGATGACTGTTTCGATGGTTTCTACATAGTTGACGGTAGTCTTGTCTTGGATAAACTCCGTGGAAACAATCTCCTCCGTTGACAAGCCTTCAGTAGACACCGTTTCTGAACTTGATTTTTTAGTGGTCATAAACGTTTCTCTATAGCAATTGACAATTGTATATAACACAAGGCGCGGTATTTGCCTAATCCAGCAATTCATCTCACGCCATAATCGCAAGATTTGGTGTCCTGGATACAGGAATATCCCTCAAGCTTATTTTATCGAGATCGATCCATAAAATAGTTAACTTCACGGCAGAACACCCGAAAATCCAGATCCCCAGCTTCTTCAAGAAGTTGGGGATCTTAATATCTTAATTGCCGAGAAAGGTTTACACCGTAGCGTCTTCAGGCTTATGAGCAATCCAGTACTTGCTCATAAAGTGGTTTTGAGTTGTAATTGCCTCAAAACCCGCCTGAGTGAGGCGTTTGACTAAATCATCGGTAATATAGTGTCTGTAGTACGGTTCGTGGAACATAGCAGGGAAGTTTTCCATCATGGGCATGAATTGGGGAAAATCAATCGCCTGAATCGAGTCACAGATGACAAACACGCCTCCCGGTTGAATCACACGGAAGCATTGCTCAATGATGCGCTGACGTATAGACGGTGGTAGTTCGTGGAAGAGAAACACACAAGTGATACCGTGGAAATAATTATCTCGATATGGCAGTTCCTCCGCCTTTGCCTGCATCAGTTGTGGTAATTCCCCCGGAATTTCCGATAAGAGTTGATTGGCTTTACGCAAATAAGCCGGAGATAAATCTATGCCACCTAGAGACGCTTTTGGCATAGTTGCCCGAATCATCCTGAGAGTCCGACCTGTTCCACAGGCTACATCGAGAACTCTAATTTGTTGAGGAGGAACTGCATCAAAGGCTTTGAGTCCTTCCTTTAACGGTGCAAGTACGCGCCGTCGCATCGGAGCAGCCGCACCATTGAACAGAAGTTCGACCTGCAAATCATACAGGTTGGCTGAAGTATCACTCAAGTAGCCATCGGTTTGGTAATGGAAATTGCGCCGATAGTAGTTCGGATAATTTTGTATATCAATCTCTGGCGAGAACTCCTGATATTTATTCTGATTGACCCTTTCCCAGATGTTCAGTAAATCCAGGCAAATCTCTGGATAGTAGCGAAAGAAGTCTTCCCAATGGGTATCAAACAGCAGGCTTTCAGGATACACGCCCCGCTCCACATCCTGCCAATCGGTTTCCAGAATCTGATCAAGCCTTTGCCGAAGTAGTTGCAGGATTTCTGGAGAGAGGGGTTTGGCTTTAAGCTCATTGATTGGGGGATTAATCAGATTCCGTAGTTGTGATGCTGTGTTTTTGTGTACCAGCGCAAAAGCCGCTTTTCCTTGCTGGAACGTTTGATATGCCAGTTTTGTCAAAGTATCAGCCATAAGAGTCATCAAGCTTGTTGTTACCTGATCGTCATTTGTAAAGTATTGTAACTAAAAATTTAGAAAGGTTCACAGAGTCAATCCTAGAGTTGAGGGGAGATGTAGCCATGAAAAAAGCCATCCTGACCGGATGGCTTTTTTTGTCATTTTGTGCTATGGGTTGAGACTAGACATCATAGTAGAGGGAAAACTCATAGGGATGAGGACGCAACCGCATCGGGTTGATCTCATTGTCGAGTTTGTAGGCAATCCAGTTGTCGATAAAGTCTTCGGTGAATACGCCTGTACTGGTCAAGAAAGTATGATCCTGCTCCAAATGCTCTAAAGCAGCTTCCAGAGAACCAGGAGTTGATGGGATTTTGCTCAATTCCTCTGGCGAGAGGTCATAGATATCCACATCCAACGGTTCGCCCGGATCAATTTCATTCTTAATCCCATCCAAGCCGGCACACAACATTGCGGCAAAAGCAATATAGGGATTACACGTCGCATCAGGACAACGGAATTCCATCCGCTTCGCCTTAGGATTGTCACCAGACAGAGGAATCCGGATGGAGGCGGAACGGTTTCCTTGGGAATAAGCCAAGTTTACAGGTGCTTCAAACCCTGGCACCAAGCGCTTGTAGGAGTTTGTCGTTGGGTTGGTGAGGGCTAACAAAGCGGGGGCATGTCTGAGTAAACCGCCGATGTAATGCAGCGCCATCTTGCTCAACCCAGCGTAGCCATCGCCAAAGAACAGGGGTTTCCCATTCTTCCAGATGGACTGGTGAGTGTGCATCCCAGAACCATTGTCGTTAAATATTGGCTTGGGCATAAAGGTGGCAGTTTTGCCATACTTCTTGGCGACGTTTTTAACCACATATTTGTACACCATCAAGAAGTCACCGGCTTCCACGATTGGTGCAAAACGGACACCGAGTTCGTTCTGTCCCCCAGAGGCAACTTCGTGGTGATGCTTTTCAATTGGCACACCACATTGAGCCATGGTGAGCAGCATTTCGGTACGCATGTCTTGCATCGTATCCGTAGGTGAGACGGGGAAATATCCTTCTTTGTAGCGCGGTTTATATCCCAGGTTCCCGCCAGCTTCTTCCCGTCCAGAATTCCAACGCCCTTCCACGCTATCTACGTAGTAGAACCCTTTGCTCTCTGTTTGATCAAAGCGAACATCCTCGAAGATAAAGAACTCAGCTTCTGGACCAAAAAAGGTAATATCGCCAATTCCGGTGGACTTCAAAAAGTCCAGTGCTTTCTGAGCGATGGTGCGGGGGTCACGGCTGTACCATTCACCCGTGCGGGGTTCCTTGATTGAGCAGATCATGCTCAATGTTTTTTCTTTCATGAATGGGTCGATCCAAGCCGTTTTCGGATCGGGAACCATTGACATGTCCGATTCGTTAATGGCTTTCCAACCACGAATACTTGACCCGTCGAACGCTACCCCATCTTCAAAAGCACTTTCGTCTATTTGATCATAGTAAAACGAGCAGTGCTGCCAGATTCCTGGCATATCAATGAATTTGAGGTCAATAATCTTAATGTCTTGATCTTGAATCATTTTCAAGACTTCTTGTGGCGTTTCTGGCATGAATGACTCCTTTTGTCAAGTGGACTATTGTTTAGAAAAGTTCAAATAGCGGTGGGGCAGTTGAAGTTCTCACCGACCTCGACAGACGGTGATGTCTGTCCTAAACCTGACGCTTAGGACGACGGGGGAACTTAGGAATCAAGTGTCGCACAAACCAACTAGACATGAGATAAGGAAACGATACGGTTGATAATAGCAGGAGATGGAAACACGGGGAGACCCGATCAGCTTGCCTCCTGCGTGTGAGAAACGAGACAAGATACAGTTTAGTTTGGTGCGAGCTTTCTCCCTAAGTCGGGGAGCCGTTATCGTACCATCTCAGGTTTACCTCAACAACCTGATTGGGCTTGAAACCTGTCTCCTGTTCATCTGACTCATCCTAGGGAGAGGTCGAGGGAGCTTTTGTATCCAAAGTTACAAAATCTAGTTTCCTGATCCTTGATATCCTAAGAAAAAGATTAAATTGTATTAAATGTTACCAAATGCTCAGGATTGCCCGTCCCCTATTTGTCAATCCGCTCAACAATGACGTATTCTAGTCTAGATAAGCCAAGTTGCTTTGGGAGCAATATTTGGGCAGTCCAGCTTATGTGATCAAGAATGGTGCAGGAATTCTCATTCCAGAGACTTTTGATGAGAGCGTCGCAATAACTGGCAATATAAATAGATAAAGATATATAGATTGGGAGAGCCGACTCATGCGGGATGCGATTACAAGCCTGATTAGAAATTACGACATTACTGGTCGTTACCTCGATCGCGATGCGATCGATTCACTCAAATCTTACTTTGACAGTGGTACAGCCCGAATCATGGCTGCTGCTGTGGTCAATGCTAATGCAGCCTCAATTGTCAAGCAGGCAGGATCGCAACTCTTTGAAGACGTCCCGGAATTGATTCGTCCGGGTGGTAATGCTTACACCACTCGTCGCTATGCTGCTTGTCTGCGGGATATGGACTATTATCTCCGCTATGCCAGTTATGCACTGGTTGCTGGGAGTATGGATGTTCTAGACGAACGAGTTTTGCAAGGGTTACGGGAAACCTATAATTCCTTGGCGGTTCCAATTGGTCCAACTGTTCGCGGTATCCAAATTATGAAAGATATCCTGAAAGAACAAGTCGCTGCTGCTGGAGTGACTAATACGGCATTTGTGGATCAACCCTTCGACTACATGACTCGTGAATTGAGCGAAAGCGATATTTAACCATTTTTCGCACCCAAAGGGTCACATCCAGGTTTTTGAACAAACAGATGATTAGGGACGTGTTTAATGTCCCTTCTTGGTATTCACAATTACTACCACTGCTGGACAAACTCTAACAATACTTAATGTAACTATCTTTGGGTGCAGTTTTTAATCGTTGTCTAAGATGAATGATTTAATGTGTATATTCCCAGACCAATCAACCCTAGGGCGATAACCTGTCTGATACCAAAGGGTTCTTCCCAAATTACATGAGCAAAATAAGCCACCGCTACGTAGCTAATTGAAACACTGGGAAACGCCACAGAAACAGGAATTTGCCGCAAGGCAAAGATGTAGAACAGAGAAGCACAGAAATAAGACGCTAACCCAACGAGAATGTAGGGTTGAAGAAAGAAAAGCTTACTACCAATACCCTGCATAGCGCCAGCTTTAAGGCTAAGTTGACCACCGATACCGATCATAATCGAAATAACTAAAGCAAAATAAGCATTCACAAACCAAGTCTCCAATCCAGTAAACCTATATTAGTCTGACAAGCCCCTTCGGGGCGGGTGTGGGGTGTGGGGTGTGGGGTGTAGGGGAGGAGACTAGCTCCTACACCCTGCGCGAAGCGCACGTCACTTATTCAGACCTAATTTGTACTTGATTCCTGACTTTTTCCGATTGAATCGACCAGAATGGGATGCCAAACTGACAAGTATCCACTGAAAAACTGATAGGGGTTGAGAACGTGACAGAGACGAGATTGGCTTTATCTGGGTTGCCTCATGGATGCGGTTAAATCTGTGAAACCTTTAACCTTATAGAAAAACTTCACAAAAAAATGTTACGAACAGTACAACAAATCAGCCGCTAGCATAGTGGAATAGATTAGGCACATTATAGGTTATGAGTAAACGCGATAATCCGCTAGTATTGATTTTAGCTTTAGCCGCTACCTTGGGTCTGATTGGAGGAGGCTTGTGGGTGTTGAGTAAAGCTGCACCTGATCTGGTTCCTAATCTGTCCAGTCAGACGCAAACCAATGCGGCGAAGGGTCAACTTAAAATTCTGGGAGATACGTTTAGTGGGTACAGTACCTTTCGGAGTGGGGCGTTTCAAGAGGCGCTACAAGAGGCTGGACTTAAACTGGAGTATCAAGATGAGTTTGATCAAGCCAAACGGGCTGAATTATTGAATCAGGGAAAAGCTGATTTATTAGTCACGACATTAGATCAGTTCCTGCAACAACAACCCGAAGGACAAATTATTGGCTTGATTGACCGCACGGTAGGCGCTGATGCCGTTGTGCTGAATACGAAGAAATATCCAAACCTTAAGTCACTCTTAGATCTTAAGGGATTAGTTGAGCAGGAGCGATCGCAAGGACGACAGTTAACCCTCACCTTTGCCGGCGATACCCCCAGCGAGTACTTGGCGCTGGTGTTGAGTACCAAGTTTGAGGCGTTTAAGCTGGCAGATTTTCAAGTCGAAAAAGTCGCTGATGCGTCTGAGGCGTGGCAACTTTTACAAGATCCCAATCAGAATGTGGCGGTGGCGGTGATTTGGGAACCCTATGTCACCCAAGCCAAAAAACAAGGGCATACTGTCGTTTTATCGAGTCAGGATGCACCCCAAGCCATTGTGGATGTGATTGTGGCATCCAATCGTTTGATTGAGTCTCAACCTGAGAAAATTTCAGAATTACTGGAAGCCTACTATCGCCGGATTGACGTGAATGTTCGCGAACCCTCCCAATTAAAAACGCAAATCGCAGAAGATGGGGAATTATCTTCTAGTGAAGCTAGTGCCGTTTTACAGGGAATTGACTTTTTTACTGCCTCTGAAGCCCAGCAATGGATGAGTGATAACATCCTAGAAAAACGGATTGGTTCCACCGCCGCCGTATTAGTTTTAGCCGGTCGATTAAATGATGTGCCTCAAGCCCCCCAGAGCTTATTTTCACCTCAGTTTCTCACCAAAGCCGCAACTAATACCGAAACCTTAATTAGCTTAGTGCGTGCCGATAACCCAGAACTAGCAGACCGACTTTCTGGGAAGGGAGAAACAGTTGCCGCTGTGCCGCAAGTCTCAGCCCAACAGATTACTGCTGCCCCAGATATTGGCAACTTAGAAGTGCGAGGAGAAGTGCAATTTGGTGTCGGTTTAGCGACATTAACCAGTCAAGGGCAACAAACCCTGAATCAGTTAGCCACTGAAATTCAAGAATTTAATCCCCAAACTTTAGCCGTGCGGGTGATTGGTCATACCTCAAAAACAGGAGCAGCAACGCTTAACCAAACCTTAAGTCAACAACGCGCCCAAGTTGTCGTGAACTATCTCAAAAATCGTGGTCTTAAGCATAATTTTGTCGCAGAAGGCAAAGGCTTTAATCAACCCCTGTCTGGCATTCCGCCGACAGATCCCCGTCAACAGCGTACAGAAATCCGCTTAGTTCGGGTTAATTAAGGAAGTTTTGAGTGTGTAGAGGCGGGTTTCACTACTATCTTTTGAAATGGTGCGTTACGCTAACGCTAACGCACCCTACACCCGCCCCGACCAAGTGTTCAATTTTGAGTTTTAACCTATGAAAATCCGGACTATTGTTACCTGGTTTACTTTATTTTTTGTCAGTTTAACTATTGCGGTTAGCTGTACTCCTGCTACTGATGTCTCCACCTCGGAATCTCCTTCAACACCAGCCGTTCAGATGGGATTCAGTGCGTGGCCCGGTTGTTTACCCTGGCAAATCGCCGAGGAAGAACAACTCTTTGCCGCCAATGAGGTGAAAGTTGATTTGAAGTGGTTTGATGGGTATCTGGATTCAATTAATGCCCTAGCCGCAGGTCAGTTAGATGCCAATACCCAAACCTTGAATGACACGATTAGCTCTGTTGCGGCTGGCTCAGATCAAGTCATTGTTTTGGTGAATGATAATTCAACCGGAAATGACAAAATTATTGTTCGTGAGGGAATTAATGACATAAAGGATTTGCCAGGAAAAACGGTGGCTGTAGAAGCGGGTACAGTTGATCATTTTCTTTTACTCTTAGGATTAGAAAAAGCTGGATTATCTCCCGATGATGTGGAAATCAAACCCTTAGAAACGGGGGCAGCCTCTGCCGCATTTGTCGCCGGACAGGTTGATGCTGTGGGTGTATTTGCCCCGTTTACAACCAAGGCATTAGAACGTCCTGGAAGTAAAGAGTTGTTTAGTTCAAAAGACTTTCCCGGTGCAATTCCTGATCATCTCGTTGTGAGTCGGCAAATGGTTGAGGAACGCCCGGAAGCGGTACAAGCTTTAGTCAATACGTGGTTTGATACGCTGGATTTCATGAATAAAAATGCGGACAAGTCTTTGCAGATTTTAGCCAAACGAGCAGGAGTTACGGTTGATGAATATAAGGACTATGATGCTGGAACGACTATTTTTAGTATTGAGGAGAATTTAGCGGCATTTGAACCGGGAGATGACATGACGTCGCTGCCTTATGCGGCTGAAGAAATTAGTACATTTTTAGTCGAGAATGGTTTAATTGAACAAGCCCCAGATTTGGAGAAACTCTTAGATGATCGCTTTGTCAAAGCCTATGCTGAGAACCAGAAAACCTAAATCTATTCAGGGCTGATTCGCTCTCGTACACAATCGGGGTTGTCGTTATTCATTGTGAATGTTTATCCACAAGAACCAGTTGTGTATCGACCTAAGACGATGATGTAGATAATCACAGCCAATCGTTTCTGGTAAACCCTAATGACTCGAACTCCTGAAAATTTGTGTACAAGAGAGGTAAAATATTCTCCTCAAACACTGAAACCTACCCTATTTTGGCGCATTGCCGAAGATATTCCCAAATCCTTGACCTGGACATTGATGGTGTTGTCTATCAGTATTCCGTTTGGGTTATGGTGGCTAGTTTCTCATTCGGGGTGGGTTGAGCCTCTGTTTTTACCGACACCAGAGAATGTTTGGCAAGCGATTGTGTCACTTTGGACAAGTGGCGATTTGCCCCAGGATATTGTAGCCAGTGTATTTCGGGTTCTGAGTGGGTTTCTCCTCGCCGCGTTGATTTCTATTCCCTTGGGAACTTTCATGGGAACCTTTGCCAGTATTCGGGCGCTAATGGAACCGATTATTGGAATTGTGCGGTATATGCCTGCGCCAGCATTTATTCCTTTACTCATCTTATACTTTGGCGTCGGAGAAACCCCGAAGATTTTGCTTATTTTTATCGGAACGTTATTTTTTAATACACTGATGATCATGGATGCGGTGAAGTTTGTCCCCAAGGAGTTAATTGAAACATCTTACACGTTAGGGGGCAAACGCTTTCAAGTTTTACTGTATGTTATTTTTCCGTTTATTATGCCCAGCATTATCGATGCTTGTCGGGTCAATATTGCCGCCTCGTGGAATTTAGTGATTGTGGCAGAATTAGTGGCAGCAACTGAAGGCTTGGGACGTCGGATTAGTGTGGCGCAGCGGTTTCTGAGAACCGATCAAATTTTTGCTGGACTCATTGTGATTGGATTAATTGGTCTAAGCTTCGATTTATTATTTAGATTGTTGCTGCGATTATCATGTAAATGGACTATAGATTAAGGATTGAAACAACTAATAACCAATCACAAATGAAAAATACAAAATTAACGGTTTCTCAACTTTATAAACAATTCTCCAGTCGTAAGGGCGTCACGGTTGCGCTTAAAGATATCAACATGCACATTGAATCGGGAGAATTTGTTAGTGTAGTCGGTGCATCGGGTTCTGGTAAATCGACGTTATTACGTCTCATTGCTGGATTGGATCAAGCAACGGCTGGTGAAATCTGTGTGGATGGTGTGCGAGTGACTGGACCGGGTTCCGATCGAGGGATGGTGTTTCAAAGTTATACGCTTTATCCCTGGATGACGGTAGCGAATAATGTGGGATTTGGTTTAAGGTTACAGGGACTATCCGCAGCACAACGACGGCAGCACGTATCCTATTATTTAGAGGTTGTGGGATTATCAAAGTTTGCTAAAGCGTTGCCCAAAGAACTATCCGGGGGAATGAAACAACGAGTCGCGATCGCGCGGGCGTTAGCCTGTCAACCGAAAGTCTTACTCCTCGATGAACCCTTTGGCGCGTTAGATGTGCAAACCCGCGAAGCTATGCAGCAATTCCTGCTGCAATTATGGCAACGAACGGGTACAACGATTTTGATGATTACCCATGATGTAGGGGAAGCGGTGTTTCTCTCCCAACGCATCTATGTGCTGACGACGCAACCGGGTACAATTCAAGGGGAACTGACGATTGATTTACCGCGCGATCGCGTAACTGATAATTCTGATGGACGTAGGCTGAAAATTAAGCGTTTGTCGGCGTTTCAAAACTACACCGATCAGATTATTGAGTTACTCACAGATCAACCAGAAGCTGCACTTTTGCGGAGCTGATTGAGTGTTAATAGTTAGCTGAAAGACTTTCCACGTTCCCCAATTTTAATCTAACCAATCATCGATGGGATTGGCTTTAAACTGAATCGGTGGTTTACTCGTGTTAACCGTTGGCGGAGCCTTTTTTCCTGGCTTCCGTTGAGTTGGTGATTTGGATAAACCTGGGGATGGTACATGACGGGCTGGCGGTGGTGAGGCTGAGTATTTTGACTTACGACCCATTTTTCTACCGTTAGCCGCCGATTTAGAACGCAAACATTCATGGGCTTCATTTAGTTCTTGCAACTTGTACTGGGCTTTTTGTTGTAGACGGGGATGACCGACAAAACGGTCAGGATGCCATACCCACGTCAGGTCTAGATACCCTTGGTGGACTTCCTCGGGTGAGGCATTAGGGTCTAAGTCTAAGACTCTATAGTATCGTTCTACGTCTAACATCTACGCCATCCTCACGACTGACAGCACTATCTTGATATTGATAAAAATAGTAATTCAAGTTCTCTGTTGTTGTGGCTGAAACCATGCAAAAAAATACATCAGTTTAGGAAAGATATAATTTGTAAGTTTTTGTTAACGTAAGTTAACAATTTTAAATCCTCCTGTTTACTCAATTGTTTAGAATTTGAGTGTTTTTATAGCGATATATGTCAGATCAGAGCAAGTTACCCGTTCTTAAGTTGAACGAACATAACGAATCTAGAGGAGGGGTGAAAAATAGGTAATTAGACGGAGATCAAGTAGTATATTTCCTCAGAGCGTGTTAAAAAAGGTGTCTGCACAGAGGAAGGGCGGGTTGAGACATCGCGATAATGCTTTGAACCTTTCGCCCAAAACCCAAACCTGCCCTTACCCTACTTTCTCAGGTGCTTTTGACACACCGTCTAGTCGTTTAAGTTCAGAAAACATGCAGTTAGCAGCACGAGTTGGTCAAGTCTCTCCCTCTCTCACCCTAGCGATTTCCGCCAAAGCTAAGGCGATGAAAGCCGATGGCTTGGATGTGTGTAGTTTCAGCGCAGGGGAACCCGATTTTGATACCCCGGCTCATATTAAGGCGGCGGCGAAAAAAGCCCTAGATCAGGGGAAAACCAAATATGGACCCGCCGCTGGGGAACCGAAATTACGGCAAGCGATCGCGAATAAACTGCGCCGAGATAATCAGTTAGAGTACCAGCCGGACAATATCATTGTCACCAATGGCGGTAAACATTCCCTGTTTGGTTTAATGCAAGCGCTGATTGAACCGGGGGATGAGGTGATTATTCCCGCCCCATATTGGCTTTCCTATCCGGAAATGGTCAAACTGGCAGGGGGTACACCAATCATTGTGCAAACGGATGCGTCAACGGGGTATAAAATCACCACAGAGCAACTCCAAGCGGCGATTACGCCCCAAACCAAGCTATTTATCCTCAATTCCCCCTCGAACCCCACCGGGATGGTGTATACCCCAGAGGAACTCAAAGCCCTTGCCCAAGTGATTGTAGAACGGGATATTTTAGTCGTCTCGGATGAAATTTATGAAAAGATTCTTTACGATGGCGCTCAACATCTGAGTATTGGTGCTATTGGATCGGATATCTTTGATCGCACAATTACCAGTAATGGGTTTGCCAAAGCCTACTCGATGACAGGTTGGCGGGTGGGGTATTTAGCGGGTGCTGTGGATTTAATTAAGGCAGTTACCACAATTCAAAGCCACAGTACCTCTAATGTTTGTACCTTTGCCCAGTATGGCGCGATCGCAGCCCTGGAAAATCCCCAAGACTGTGTAGAAGAAATGCGCCTTGCCTTTGCTGCACGCCGACAAGTCATATACGAACGCCTGAATAGCATTCCGGGAATTAGTTGTCCTCAACCCAATGGGGCGTTCTATGTCTTTGCCGATATCAGCAAAACTGGACTCAAATCCCTGGAGTTTTGTAATCGCCTTTTGGAGGCTGAGAAAGTAGCGACAGTTCCCGGTATTGCCTTTGGTGTCGATAACTGTATCCGTCTGTCCTATGCTACTGATATGCCATCCATTGAAAAGGGTATGGATCGATTGGATAAATTTGTTCGCCAGTTAAGTTGAGCGGAGAGACTCCAGGTGCAGTCAGGGCGGGTTTTGAATAAACGTTATCATCAACAGCGAAACGAAAATCCCTAAACCCGCCCCTACAAGTAGGTTCCCTGAACGAAGCCAAGGGTCAAAACTATGTTCAACTAGCGAAGCGAAGGATAAACACTCAACACTCAACACTTATAACTTTTCCTTAAGAATTAGGAGATAACACTGATGACCTATAAAAGAATATTAGTCGCCCTTGACCATTCCCCTCAAACTGAGGGAATCTTTACCCAAGCCCTAGATATAGCCAAACAAGAAAATGCAGCCTTGATGCTCTTTCATTGCTTGCCTATAGAAAACCAAGGTGTAGGTTTTTATGGAGATATGTTTGGTCGAGAATTGATTGACTTCTCCCGTCGTATGCAAGAAAAAATGAGAAAGGAAACGGATGAAACTCAAAAATGGCTATCTGGCTATTGTCAGAAGTCAACAGATGAAGGTGTGGCAACAGAATGGACGTGTAAAATTGGAGATGCTGGCAGTGCAATTCGAGACTTAGTAAAAAGTTGGGATGCTGATTTAGTGGTTATTGGTCGTCGAGGTCGTCGGGGTTTAACTGAAGTGCTTTTAGGCAGTGTCAGTAATCATGTTCTTCACCATGTTGCTTGTTCCGTTTTAGTGGTGCAAGGGGTTGCGAATGAAACGTCGGAAACCTAAGTAGGTGGGGACAATTAATGTGAACGGTGGAGATCGTCATTCGTCATTCGTCATTCGTCATTCGTCATACTCGCTTCGCGAGAAGCAAGCTACGTCATTTGTAAGGGTTGGAGGGGTGTTTACATAACTTAATATGGTTGAGTTTCTTTCCACCAACCTACCTAGTTGGTCTTGTGTCATTGGTAAGCCTTTGACCTGTCTAAGTCTTTGATATCATCGAGTTTGGACAAAAATTTAACGTTAATTAGCGTCTATGAACGATAAACTTAGGCTGAGAAGTTGGGTTAATTTCAAGAAACAGATTCTCAGTTTAACCCAGAGAATAAAATTAGCAGGGAATCACGGTGAGCCAACCAAGACGTTGACGCCAGGGAGAACATTGAGGTGGCAATCTTTAGTCAGTTTTATCAGTGGTTTGTTAATCGTCATAGCATTGGGATGGCACAATCCGCCAGCATCGGCGCAAAGAATTAGTCAAGCCAAAATTGTAGAAATTTTAGGGGGAAATCAAGCGTATATCCAAAACAAACCCGCCCAAGTTAATGCGGTGGCTACATTGGGACAAACAGTGAGTACCAAACAAGCACGGGTAAATTTGCTGTTTAATAACAATGCGGGGGTGCGACTCGGACAAAATTCGGCACTCACTGTGGGGAGTCGCTGTGTGCGGCTACGAAGTGGTAGAAGTGTCGTTTCGGGGGCGCAAGGATGTGTCGGTTCGATTACCGCTGTGACGCGGGGAACTGTTTATTTGATGGAAGTAGATGAAAATGAACAAGCACAAGTGAAGGTTTTACAGGGCGAAGTCGCCTTGAGCGAACGGTATAATTTGTGGAACCCTCAGCCTATTTTGTTACGTCAAGGTCAAGGGATTAATATTAGTCCGGAGGGGGTGTTAGGGACGGTAATAGACCTGTCAAAAGCCGAAATTGAAAAAATTTTCACCGGGGCTTTGTTTGAAGGGTTTGATATTGAAATTCCGGGAATTGATAAACTTGAAGAGGTTTTGAATGAGCAGTTTCCGCAAATAGAGATTCCCGATGTATTGAGAGATAATTTGCCGTCAATTCCCAATCCCTTTTAAGTGTTGGAGTCAGGGCGATGAATCACTGGTGGCAATGGCTGGAAAAACAACGACGAAAACGCATCCGACGGCGTCGCCGGAGTCATTCCCAACCGTTTTGGCATCCAGAACGAATTGGTTTGATGTTAATGGGATGCTGGGCGATTGTCGGTGCTGGAGTAACGATTTGGCAGGGAACACTTATACAGCTAGCTGAACGGCAAAGCCAAAAGTGGTTCATTGAATTACGTGGACCCGTTGTACCGCCTGATGATATTGTAATTTTAGCGATTGATGATCAATCGTTGACGGCATCAGAACGCTACAGCAATCCCATTGATCCGAATAAAGCCTTGGTTGTGGAGTTGCTAACACCACCGTTTCCCTGGAAGCGAAGGGCTTATGCTGAGGTGATTGAGCGTTTAATGGCGGCGGGGGCTAAGTCAGTATCCTTTGATTTACTGTTTGATCTTCCCAGTGGGTATGGTGCTGAGGATGATCAGCCGTTTAAACAAGCATTAACTCAATATAGCGATCGCGTCGTGCTAGCGGCTGTCTACGAAGATACCATTGATCCCCAAGGTTTTACCACCTTTGAGTTGTATAAGCCGTTACCAGAACTTTATCCAGATTCGGTGCAACTGGGTTTAGTCAACTTTTTACCCCCAGAGGTGGATGGGAATGTGTATCGGCTGGGGAATGAATACAGCCGGGAAATTCTGCAACCGTTGGGATTAGACACGATTCCTTCATTTGCTCAAGCTACCTTAGACGTGGCAAATGTTAGCTATCCATCGCTAAAAGGAAGTCAGGTTTTCTTCTACGGAACCCCAACTCAGAATCAAAATGTTTTTACTACCATTCCCTTTTGGCAGGTTCTGGCATCTGATATATGGGATGTGCATTTACGAGAGGAAACTTTTAAAGACAAAATTGTTTTGATTGGCACAACAGCCGATGAGCAAAATATCGGTGATTTTGTGCCGACACCTATCCAGTTAAACATGCCAGGGATTGAGCTTCATGCTAACGCGATCGCCACCTTAATGGAAGGACGTTCAATCGCCGTCGCTATTCCTAATCCATGGCTAGAGGGATTGTTTGTGTTTGTCCTGGTTGGGGGAACCGCTATCCTGTTGTATAAACTCCCCCGACGTACTGCGGCAAGCTTGTTTTGGGGATTGGGGATGGCAGGGATTTGGGTGGGACTAGCATTTCTAGGCTATAGCAAGGCCAGACTAATTTTTCCCATTGCCGTCCCTGCGATCGCGATAACTCTGAATAGTTTTTCTTACTTTACAGCACTTTTCATTGGGGATCAAATTGAAAAACGCCGCTTCCGCAGTACCTTAGAACGGTATGTCGCTGCACCTGTCGTTCAAGAAATTCTCAAGCAGCACGATGATTATCAGGAATTACTCAAAGGACGTAAATTAAAAGCCGCTATTTTATTCTCTGACATTCGCGGATTTACCACCCTCTCCTCCCAACTTTCACCTGTCCGATTAGTGCGACAACTGAATCGATATCTCAATGACATGGTTGAGGCGATTTTAGATGCTGGCGGTACCGTGGATAAATTTATTGGTGATGCAGTAATGGCAGAATTTGGCTGTCCAGTATCTGAGGGGGAAGAAACCGATGCGATGAATGCCATTCGTGCGGCATTAGGGATGCGAAAAGCCTTGCATCAGTTGCGCGAGGAATGGCGTCAGGAAGAACGAATCCCATTATTTAATGGAATTGGGATTAATTATGGGGAATTGATTGCTGGGGATATTGGTTCTCAGCGTCGTCGAGAATATGCGGTGATTGGTGATGCGGTGAATGTAGCCAGTCGAGTAGAGGGGTTAACGAAGAAATTTGGCACAGATATTTTGATTACTGATTCTCTGTATCAACTTGTCAAAGATGAGGTTGAGGTGGTGTCGGTAGGGGAAGAAGAAGTGCGAGGACGAGCGGGAACGGTGAAATTATATAGTTTAATTGGGTTAAAGGGTGAGTCGCCGCAATTGTATCAGCAGGTGCAGAGGGATTTACAGGAATTTTTGCAGCAAAAAGAGAGTTAAGGGACTTGCGTAAAAATAAAGTACCAGTTAGGCAAACTGTATTAATCAACTCAGTTTAGCTTGATTGGTATATTATTAAGCTAAGTATTAGTAGCGAGCAAGATGCTCGCACTACAATAATTTCGCAGTTATAGGTTTCAGCCTCATTCAAAGAGGCAACTTGCCAAATTGGGATGCTCCCTAACAATAAACGGCATTCATCTGATGTCCTAATGACCCTGGCGACTGCTATAGATCATAGCTGGCAATCTACTCTGGGTAAAAGTTGTATTATAACAAACACTATTATCAGTTGCTAAGATACGTTCACAGAAAATCAGATCATCATCTGAATCAGGCTGCTCAACTCGGTTATACCAACTACTATCACGAATGTAGCTTTCTGCCTTTTCTCCATCTACAGTGACAGCATGTTGCTCGGTAAGAACATTGGTTAAAATTGTTGTTTTTTTGCCGTTAGACCAATGAAGTATCGTATAATGTTCCCCAGTACCGTAACCTTGAGAAATTACACAAGGTTGAATCAGGTCTAAAATATCACCTTGGAATAAGTAACAAATACCTAAACTATCGGGATAGGGTCGTGCTTCAGCTTTTTGCCCAACCCAAATTTGAGCGAACAACACTAGAAATGGCAAAATGCATATCCATCTATGTAACATTTCATTTATCTGAATTACATTAATGAGGCTAGGGGATGATAAAGGAGTTCTACGGCTCAATAGTTTTTATTCATTTTAAGCGATTGTGCCTCTAAATCGCTGATGCAGACTTTTTGATAAAAAGTGGTATCGACAGAAGTCATCTTGGAACAGCTTTTCACCGACTCCAGACCGATAAAATTACGCCACCAACACCTGACGCGCGGCAGCTTCCATTAATTTCTCCCTGTTGTTAATGGATTGAGTTTTGCTTCGAGTTCGTTAATCGCTCAGGCACTGGAAATCTCGTTCCCTCACCAATACAGCACAAACCGCCTTGGACATTAACCAAGACGGCTTGCTTGGCGCTCCCTTGAGTATGACAAATGACAAATGACGAATGACAAATGACGAATGACAAATGACAAATGACAAATGACAAATGACAAATGACAAATACCTTAAAAATCCACCCCTCGCTTCAAATCCACCCCTTTGTCACAATAATGCTTATGACAAATCATTTCCGAATGAACCGTCGCCAATTCAAAATAAGCGGGTTGATTTTTACAACGACCTGTGATAATAACCTCCGTATCACGAGGTTTGCGTAACAGCGCCTCGACAATCGGTTCAACCTGCAACAATTCCAAGTCAACCGTCGGATTCAGTTCATCCAGAATAATCGTTTTATACAACCCTGACGCTAACGCCGCCCTAGCAATTTCCCATCCCCGTTCCGCTTCCACATAATCCAAAATCTGCTGCTGTCCCCGCCAAACGATCGCATCTCGACCACAACGCTGATGATCCACCAGATTTGGGTAACTTTGACGCAATGCTGCGATCGCGGCGTCTTCGGTATATCCGCTTCCTCCCTTCAGCCATTGCATAATCATCACCCGGTGGGATTTATCTGTACTAATTCCCCTACCAATGGCTTGTAACGCTTTCCCTAACGCATTAGTCGATTTTCCTTTCCCCGCACCGGTATAAATTTCGATTCCCTCAATCCCCTGTTCCCGAGAAACCGGATGATCATGAGGAACCGACTCACTATGTAAATCCGCCAAATCCAACAGCGCTGGCGGTGTTCCGCGTCCCGTGACAATCACTTCCAGAGACGGCGGTTTATTTTTCAGGGCTTGCACCACCTCATCAACCGGGAGTAACCCCAAATCCAGCAACGGATTCAACTCATCCAGCACCACAACCGAATAGAGATTGGACGCGATCGCGCCTTTCGCCACATCCCAACCGCGCTGAGCCTCTAACTTGTCAAACCGCGTCACTTCCTCTTGGGTAAAAAACTCACTTCGTCCCGTGCGAACCTGATCAATCAAGTGAGGAAACGCCCGTCGCAACGCCTCAATCGCCGCATCCTCATCATAGTTCCGTCCCGGTCCCTTAAGAAACTGTAACAATAAGACCCGACTGGATTCCGCACAGTTGATCCCCAAACCAATTGAGCGCAAAACCACGCCCAATGCGGCTTGAGACTTCCCCTTACCGACGCCATCGTAAACATGAATCTGACCGGTGATGCGTTCTGTACGCTCAGCCGCCGTGCGAATACCAATACCTGTCCTAGTCATTGACGATCCTTGAGAATCTACCCCAACTCAGTTTAACCATACAACCGGGAATGGTAAGAATAACATTCACCGTCTTATAGGGAAGCGAAGGTGAAAACCCCCGTGTTTTAACCGGGGGATGAAACCGAGCAAGGCATTTAGCCTAGCAACTTTAGTTGCGAGTGACACAATTAGCTAACGTTATACTAAAATAAATAGCATAAGCCTGAGTGAAAGACTGTCAGGAACCCCACGCCTAAAGGCGGGGGCTTGAAATAAAGCCCATACCTGACCAGCATAAGACCTACGCGGTCTACGTTAACGATGATAGTTTTTGAGTTTAAAATTAAGGCTAAACATACTCAATACGCAGCTATTGACGAGGCAATTCGGACGGCGCAGTTTGTCCGGAATAAATGTTTACAATACTGGATGGATAACCAAGGTATTGATAAATATGACCTCAATAAATATTGCAGCGTATTAGCTGGCATGTTTAGCTTTGCGGGGGAACTCAACTCTCAGGCGCGACAAGCATCTGCTGAACGTGCCTGGAGTGCTATTAGCCGTTTCTACGAAAACTGTCGAAAAAAGGTCAAAGGAAAGAAAGGTTTTCCTAAGTTTAAGAAAAACTGCCGTTCGGTTGAGTACAAAACATCAGGATGGAAGCTATCAGAAAACCGGAAAGCCATAACCTTTACTGACAAGAAAGGGATAGGGCGATTGAAGCTCAAAGGCACCTATGATCTCAACTTTTATCAACTCAACCAAATTAAGCGAGTAAGGTTGGTTCGACGTGCCGATGGCTATTACGCTCAATTTGCGGTTAAAGCTGATGTGCGGGTTAAAGCCAAGCCTACTGGGAAAGCCATTGGCTTAGATCTAGGGATTAAATATTTCCTAGCTGACTCAAATGGTCATACAGAAGAATCGCCAAGATTCTACCGTAAATCTGAAAGACAGCTAAATCGAGCCAATCGTAAAAAGTCGAAGAAGTATCGACAGGGCGTCAAACCACAGTCGAAAAACTATCATAAGGCAAGAAAACGATATGCTCGGAAACATTTAAGAGTAAGTAGGCAGCGAAAAGAATACTGTAAGCGAGTTGCATATTCCGTCATCCAATCTAACGATTTGGTAGCCTACGTAGACGCGCCAGCGGCTTGCCGAAGGCTAGACTTGAACGTGAAAGGGCTGGTAAGAAATCGTCACTTGTCTAAGTCCATCTCTGATGCAGGCTGGTCTACATTTCGACAATGGCTGGAATATTTTGGACATAAATACGGGAAAGTGACGGTAGCAGTGCCGCCGCACTATACATCCCAAGATTGTCCAAAGTGCCATCATCGGGTCAAAAAATCCCTATCTCAACGGACACACGCTTGCGGTAACTGCGGATACGTTGAAGATAGGGATATTGCGGCTAGCCTAAACATCCTGCAAAAGGGATTAAGTACGGTAGGGCATACCGGAACTTACGCTTGGGGAGATTTGCCCTACGCAAGCGATTGGAGTAATCCTGTCGTCTAACGGCGAGTCAGGGAACCAAGAATCCCCTGCGTTTTAACCGGGGGAGTGTCAACCTCTCTACTTATCCATCTGTTTTTAACGGCTGCTTCCTTTGCCGCCGCACTCGACGAGGCACTGATACCATCGATTAAACGGAAACAAACCATGATCATAGATAACATAACTCTTGTTTTACCCCTACAACTGATTTTATTTCAAGTCTTATTCCTGTTAGTCACGATCGCCCTAGAATCCCGCGTCTTTCACCGACGGCTAAACCTCACTCGCAAAAACAGCGTGCAATATGCCACATCGCTGAATTTATGGAGCGTTGTTATTGGTTGGTTAACCTTTTTAATTCTAGGAACTTCGTTGCCTCAAGTTTTACAGATTCAAATTGTTAGCTTTATTTTTTTCGATCATCCAATAGGCAGTCAATTAGATAAAGCAGATCCTCGAATAATTTTTATCGGCATCGTAATTTTCTTTTTCAGTTTTCTGATTAAAATAATCGGATTTGAGTTGATAAAAATATGGATTCATGAGCAGCCGGAACAATTTGACACAAGTTCTGATGTATCGAACAAAAGACCCAGATTATTCAATCAACCTAAGCGGAAGATCACCAGAAATAAACCCAATCCAGCCTTGGCTGTGCTACTGGCTAATGCCTATAGTTACAGTGCTATTTTGCTGCTTTTAGTATTACGCTTTATGGACGTGAATGTTCTTAACTTGAATATTGCATTCTAACCTATACCTACGTCTCCTGAACTATTTGCAGGACGTTCTAATTCTCCCCAACACTCTCACCATTATTTTCAGAGTAAACCGATGATCAGGAAAATTTTTGATAATTTATTAAATTGGGTAAACAACCTACTGAAAACCCTATTCGGAGTCTTTAACCCTGAGACAGCTTTCTCTTGGCAAACCCTAATCGGGCTAAGTGTTTTCTCGTGGGCAATGTCATTTCTGGCAACGAGTATTTTTACAATTCTATTAGCGAGTTTTAGTTGGTGGTTTCTAATTTTAGGTGTCTATTGGGCAACAACTAGCAATAAAAGCTTAAGCATTGGTAAAGTACTCTTAAGTCCCTGGATTACGGGAGCGCTGATTACCATTTATATTTTTGGCATTATTACAGGCGAATTATCAGCCTATGCTTTAGTCGTTTGGCCCCTAATATCAGCAGTGATTGCCGCATTACCCACTTGTTTAGGTGAGAATTTTCAACCCAAAATTCCCGATAGAGACAAACGTCAACCGCTGGTGTGGCTATTCACGACTCAGTTGATACTAAGTAGTTGGTTTCAATTCTATTTTTTGCTACAAAACTGGTTAGTTCAATATCCCACAATCGCCGCTGATACGTTTGAGAAAAGTGCCTTTGTTGTCAGACTATCAACCGAGGAATCGAGGCAAAGGCTACCCCGTGGAACGACCATTTTGGATTTGATAGCATCTCGCTTAGAAGAACAGCTTAATAACCAAGATTGGTCAGACGTTGAACAAATTCTTCTGCTTCGGGAACGCGAACAACTGATTGAGCAGATTGAGCAGATTGACACCCAAGTGAGGCAAGAAATTGACTCCCCTGATATCAAAGAAGACAATTTGTGGCAAGTGAGTCTTGGAGAGATTTCACTGCGGGAGTCGGGGTATAACTTAGAACTAAAAGCCCTTTGGGAAGGTCCGCGATCGCAAACCCAAGCCAACTTACTCACCAAGTCTTGTCAGATAATATCCATCAATCGCCAAACTGACATCGGTATTAGGCTTGTCAGTCAGGTAGAATGTGATCCGGTAGAAGGATGGCGCGTCGCTGAACCGATTGTTACCTCTCAATCACCAACTCTATAAATTATCGATGCAACCAATGAGTTGACATAAGACAAAGGACATCAGACAAATGGCAACAAAAACTGTAGGTAGAATTTGGACAATTGCGACAAATGGGTTTCAGGAAGTCATTCGCGATCGCATCTTTTATGTGATTGGCTTTTTTGCCCTGCTGTTGGTGGTTTCGCTACCACTATTGAGGGAAGTAGCCGCCACCACAGAAGATAAAATATTTATGGATTTAGGTCTAGCGGCGATTGGTGTGTTGGGAGTCCTGGTTGCCATATTTGTTGGGACAGGTTTGATTAATAAGGAAATCGAAAAACGCACCGTGTTGGTTTTAATTCCCAAACCTATCTCACGAGCAGAATTAATTATTGGCAAGCATTTAGGGTTACTGGGAGTCCTAGCTGTTTTGGTTATCGCCATGACAGCTATTTACTTAGCTATCCTCAGTTTCAATGGCATTAATTACCCCTTAGCTAGCCTACTCATTTCAGAGCTTTATCAGTTTTTAGAGTTAAGCCTAATTGTCGCCGTAGCGCTAATGTTTGGTGTGTTTACCAGCTCAATCCTAGCCACACTCCTAACCTTCGGCATTTATTTAATGGGACATTTGAGTCGCGATGTGCAGGAGTTAGGCAAACTCAGCGAAAATGCGACGATTGAGACGATAACCCAAGGTCTTTACCTAATCTTACCCGATTTATCCCGTCTAAATTTGAAAAATGAGGCAGTCTATGGCTTGCTTCCCTCCTCTGTAAAGCTTTTAGAACATGCCGCTTATGCCATACTCTACACGATCTTGCTGCTTGCGATCGCGATTCTGATTTTCTCTCGACGTGAGTTTTAATTGGGGATTGAGTGTCCCTTCACTTCGCTCAATACAACCGACTTTGTAGGGGCGGGTTTAGGAACTCTCTTGTCGCGATTGATAGTAACTTTAGTACAAAACCCGCCCTGACTCAGTGTTGAGTTAACTCCCCCATCTCCCTCATCTCCCTCATCTCCCCCATCTCCCTCATCTCCCCCATCTTCCCCATCTCCCCCAACTCCCCCTGTTTCCTATTTCATGTATTAACCAGAATGAAATCCCGCACAATTTCCACCACTTCAGGTGCAATCTCATGCCCCATATCCACCTCTTTGTACTGCATCGGCGCACCTAGCGCTAGTAAATAATCCCGCAATCGATGAGCTACTCTCAAAGGAACAACATTATCTTGTCTACCATGAACGATTAAAACAGGGGGCAAGGGAGGTTCAATCTCTTGAGGCGTGCGATGCCAATAACCACTCATTGACACTAAACCCGCCAAGGGTAAATGTAACCCAACATCTAGAGCCATGGCTCCCCCTTGAGAAAAGCCCATTATAATCGTAGAGCCAAGAGGAATACCGGTGAGACTTTCCAAAGACTTTAGCCAGTCTGTCAATAAACGCTGACTTTGTGCCAAGCCTTGATAGTCTTCTCGTTCCAAGTCATACCACATATAGCCTCCAGCCACCTGTGGGTGAGCAAAGGGTGCATTAGGTAGCAAGACATGGTAGTTAGATAGAGCCAATTCTGGCACTAGAGGTTGCAAATCTTTAGCATTAGCTCCCCAGCCATGCAAAACCACAACCAGTCCCACTGGTTGTTTAACTGTAGCTGGTGGAATTGAAATCGTCTCCAAAGACAGGGGCTTACTCCTGAAAAATTTAACGTGTGATTTGACTGGGGTTACACATACTTTGGCAATTCCCAATCCCCATCGATAGCTTAACTATTGTTTGTATTATACCTGTGAGGATGAATACCATGAAAACAAGTTTTCTCATAAGACGCGATTCATTCGCCACTATCGCTTCCTTGTCAGTAGAGATAGTCTACGCCGGATCGGGATAAACGATCGCATTAAGTGACTTATTGTTTGTCATGGAATGCCTAAATTTCTCTGACAGTGGCGTTCTCTGGCGTTCAACCCGAGAAGATATAGCAGATATTGACAAAAAAATTTATCCTTCGTCCTGGAAAGACGGAGGACAGAATCATGAAGCTCAAAACGGCTGCATCTAAGATCTGGCTTTGGCTAGTCCAGATCCCCAAGTTCTTGCAGAAGTCGGCGATCTAGTTCCTCACCACTCAGCAACATTTTTAAAGCTATCTGGTTTAATAATAATGTGGCGATCGCTGTCAAAGCTAATCTTGCCCTGATTTTTTAACTTGTTCAGGAGTCGGGTGACGGTTACACGAGTCGTACCGATCGCATTAGCAAGGTTTTGGTGCGTCAGGCGCATCTTCAAACGAGTCCCTTCGGGTACAGGTTGACCCATTTCCTGTTGCATCAACCGCAACAAGTGTTTTAAACGATCTTCAACTCGACGCTGACCCGCGATCGCTAGGAGTGCCTCAGTTTGGCGTATCCGGTGGACGATTTGCGGTAATATCATCTGAGCCAATCGCGGTGAAGCATTGATCTCCTCTATAGAAAACCAAATCAGATGTACGTCAGACAATGCCGTCGCTTGGTAAGCACTCAGCAGAGAAAACCAACGACCAAAAAACATTGAAGGCTCTGCCCAACCTAGCCACACTTCTTCCCCATTTTGGCAAAGCGTACTGAGCTGAACTAAACCTTGGCAAACCTGCCAAACTCCTTGAGAAATTATGGGGATTTTGTCGCCTTTAGCATAAAAATGCAATCGACGTGAATCTTGAAGTTCGGCTTGACCAAGAGATTGAGTCGGGTTTACGTCCAAAACGGATCGGGAAGTTGGAATCATGGGCTGCAACTCTCTCCAGCCAGATTTTTACAAGCTGGTATAGCAGGGCAGCTCTACTGTAAGCAATCAAGGTAAAGGCTCGGTAATCAACCGATTAAATCATCTCCATATCTAATGTTATGTTAGGTGTAAGTCGCGCTCTCTACTGGGTGTATAACAATTAGACGCAACTCCTTGCGGGTTTGGGGATGGAGATATCGTTCCTGGAGCGATCGCCATTCCTGCCATAATTGATAACGATCGCCACTCAACTGCTCTACCAGGGTTGGGAGTTTCTTCTTAATGTCTGAGTGCAGACAATCCGACAGAAATTCTGCCAAAACGAAACTGTCTTGAATCTGTCCCAAAATACGCTGAATCGATTTAATCTCTTTCACATAATCCTGATAAGGCGTCTCATAAAAGTCAGTAAATAATTCCATCTGATAACGCACTCGTTTAGCTTGTTTCCGCAAACTGTGCAACACTGAACCCTGAACGCTGAACAGTTCAACCACATCCTCTAAACTCAGATCCTGAGCTAACTGCTTCTGTCCGTCTGAAAAGTGTACCCCCATAAGCCACGCGGGGTGGAGGAAAAACTGACTCACAAACGGTAACAGTAAATCCGGCAAAATCTGATCAATTGGAAATTCGGCAAAAGTTCCGTAAGTCGGCGTCTGCAACCAATCTTGAAATGCCAGTTTCATTTCCTGATAAAGTTTGTCGTTGAGAGTTTTCTGAACTCGAACTAAAACCTGGTGACGCCGCTTTTCCAACGTTGCTAATACTTTTTTGCCTATTTTTTGTTCAGAGTTGGGCAAAGTGGGCAGATACTGATTTTGCAGCGCATCTTGCATAATGTCCAAATCCCGCAGTTGTCCCAGCCGTCGCGCCACTTTAGCAATCTTTTTCTCACGAGCGGCTTTGGGTAATACCAGGGCTGGGGCAAAACCGCTCACCACTGTCCGTAGCCGTCGCATCCCTACGCGCATTTGGTGTAGCGCTTCCGGATCTTTATCCTTGAGAACATCAGTTTCATACTGAACGGTTCTCTGGAAATGTTTTTCAATAGCTAGATAAGCCCAATAGCCAAAGAGCTTTGGGTCGGATGAGGGAGTGGTTATCATCGGTATGGTGTGCGGTAGACATCCGGCACGTTTGCCCCTAGGGAATCATACTAGAGGTGAACGTTGCTTTTTTGTAAAACCTGTATTACAGGAGTTTACCATACTTAAGTGACGCCTCCTTAGTCGGAACTATCATGCCCAATGGTAGAATACACTCGTGACATCCTCCTACACCGATCCTACGGGTACGGTGTAGGCTTCCTTTGTGGCAATTTTACAGATTACGCTTCCGGCTCCTTCACTTCGTTCGAGGACAAGGTTTTATCGGTGGGAACACGCCCAGCCCAACTTTCTTGAATTTATCTATCCCGAACAATCGCTAAACCGATGTGGATTCAAGGATTTGCAGCAATCCATGTCGTATCCCATAAAAAACTCGTTCAATGAGAATTCGTTCATGTTCCTTTAAGCTATCTTTATACAGTAAAGCACATTTTAAAAATTGCTGATCGGAGGAGGTGATGCAGCGATTCATTAAAACCTTAGTCACTAAATCTTCGATATGTGTCTGAGGCAGAGTAACGTTCATTGACTTCAAAAATATTAAATGTTCATTTTTGTTGTCATCATTATGAATGATTTTCTAGATCAATTTTGTGATCGTGCTAAAAGATAGTTTGTGATTTTTCTAAAAAGCAAATCGTGATCTGTGATAAGGTTAGGGAGTGACATAGATCACAAATGGATAAATATAAAATTTACAGACATTCACCAGAATTGAGAAAGGTTCCACCGGAATATCTCTCCTCAATTCTGCCTTCAGACTAATGAAAAACACAAAACTGGGATTAATCAGTGTATTTCTCCTCTCTATCTCTAGCCCACCCGTGCTAGCGCAGACAGAGGCGGCATCCGAAACGGCTGATAACTTAAGAATCAAACCCCGTTTGGGAATTGGACATACGAGTTCTGGTGGTGGATTTGATGGATTTACCCGCCTAGAGGGATTTGTTCCCCTTTTGCAAACTCCAGGTAAAAATCTGACGTTTCTAGAAGGGCGACTCTTCCTGGATAACGATGATGCCAATTTGGGGGGTAATCTGCTCCTGGGATATCGTACCTATAGTGCCAATTCCGATCGAATTTGGGGAGGTTATATGAGTTATGATAACCGCCATACAGGTCACAATACCTTTAACCAACTGGGGTTAGGCATAGAAAGTTTAGGAACTGTTTGGGATTTTCGGGTGAATGGTTATTTACCCATTGGCGATACGCGCCAAGGAGTTGGTGATGCTGGAGTTCGAGATATTTTCTTTCGCCGCAATTTCTTGATTTTAGAACAGGGGCAAAACAAAGAAGCCGCCATGGGAGGTTGGGATGCAGAAGTTGGCGCAAAACTTGCTCGAATTGCTACAGATGGGGATCTGCGCGGCTATGGGGGATTGTATTGGTATGATGCGGAAGGGACTTCAGAGATATGGGGATGGCGAGTGAGATTGGAAGCGCGTCCTTCCGATAATTTTAATCTGGGTTTGTCCCTGCAAAATGATGATTTATTTGGCACAAATTTAGTGTTTACAGTGGGTGCTACATTTCCCGGAAGTCGTCCCCAAAGGTTAACGGATGAAGATGATCGAGTTTTGGCACGATTCGCTGAATCGGTACAGCGAACTAATGCGATTGTGATTGATCATCAAGATGATTTTCAAGAAGTGCCAGCCACGAATCCGGAAACTAATGAACCTTATATATTTCAGCATATTGTTTTGGGCGAAATGGGGGGAGAGGGTACGTTTGAAAATCCGTTTGGTAGGGTTGAGAATGGGTTAGCTCAAACGGTATCTGATGGTAATGATATTGTTTATGTACAACCCGGAAGCAATCCAGGGATTCCGCCGTTTACAATTCCTGATCGAGTGCAGGTGTTATCTACGGGTCCAATTCAGCAACTGGATACTGTAGAAACAGGAATAGTGCAATTACCGCTATCCGGTGCAGGGTTACTCCCCACGATTAATCCAGGCGCAGAAGCTTCGGTAACAATGGGTAATAGAACCACCCTATCTGGGTTTTATATCCCCGATGCGGGTACGTTTGGAATTGAGGGAAGGGAGATTGATACAGTCACGATTCGGGATAACGCGATCGCGAATTCAACTCAAGCGGGTATAGTGTTACTTGAAGCTACGGGAAATGTCACTGTTACCGATAATAGTATTGATACGACAGGTGGTTTGGGTAATAGCGGATTTTTTATTGGGAATACGGCGGGTTCGGTTGACCTAAACCTGGTCAGAAATCAGATTGTCAATACGACAGGCGATGGGATGGGTATTGCTCTGTTTAATACTGAGGACAGTACAGTAACGCTGTCGGAAAATATACTTACGGATAATCTCCTTAACGGCATTGGCTTTAGATTAGCTAATGCTGTCAATGTTAATTTCAATATTAATGATAATACAAGTCAAAACAATGGCAGTGCCGGACTTTTCTCTGAGCTATTCAGCAATTCTAATTCAAGGGTCACACTCATCAACAATGAAATTTCATACAACCAGTTTGATGGTATTTCTATGGCACTAGCAGATAATTCTGAGGGAATAGTCACTATGACTAACAATAATCTTAGGGGCAATCAAGAAGATGGGATTGTTATCGGATTATTCGCAGATTCCGATGAAATAGTTACGATTGTAGATAATACGCTTTCAGAAAATCAGTTTAATGGAATTGATGTATTGTTGAGTGATAATTCTCAGGGAACAGTTAATGTTACAAACAACACTATTTTGAACAACCAGTTTGATGGGATTATTTTCACGTTCTTGGATGATTCCCGTGGAAGGGTAACGATTGTCGAAAATACCCTGGCTAGAAATCAGAGGCGGGGAATGACTGTACAATCTACGATGACTGCTGAAGGAGAAGTCCTTATCCAAAATAACCTGATTTCTGATAATGAAACGCTAGGGATTGCTGGCTTGATGATCGGGGACTCAAGTTTAGGAGTCACGATTGACAATAACGAGATCTTCAATAATGGTTATCATGGTATCGGTGTTAGCATTCAAGAAGCTGCCACATTGAGACTGGAAATTACTGATAATCGAGTTGACAGGAATGGCTTTCAGGGTGTTGACCTAAATTTCCCCCAACCCGATGGCATTTTTATAGACGCACTCAATAACTCAATGCTCCAGTTACTACTGGAAAGAAATACAGTCATGGACAATGCTCGTTTTGGTGCGTTGATATTAGCAGAAGATCAGTCTGAACTTTTCGCCGGTGTCCGATTTAATACATTTACAGGAAACCCAGGTACTCTTGATAATGCCAATGGTTTTGTAGTACAAACTGGATCACTGACGAATCTTGAGCCAGAATCGACTATCTGTTTAGATTTGAGTAATAATACCAGCGAGAATGGTTTCTCTCTAAATTACACCGATCTTGACAGTACATTCAAAGCCGATACAACGGCAAATAATGGTACAATTTCTATACCACAATTGCCTGTTGAGCCGCTAGGGGATTGTCCAGTTCCGTAGTGGCGTGGCACACCTCAATTGATAGATTAGATTCGCTTGTAGGTAGGGAACTTTAGCCCTAGATTCTGCCCTAGTAACAGGCGTCAACCCAACCGACAATCTATTCCACTATTTGAGCTGGAATGGCACGCTCAGATGAGGCTGGTGGGCAATGCCCACCCTACGGTATATCAATGGTTTTGCCGATCTCAAAATGCAAATTTTCAGTGCAATTCATTTTAGCTGTGTCACACCAGTTCGTAGTAAGGGCTTTAGCCTTAGATTTTGGCGGGTTTAGTCACATCCCTTGTGAGTTGACACTCCCCCGGTTAAAACGCGGGGGATACCTTCTTCTCTGACTCACCGTTAGCCAGCAGGATTGTTCCAACTGACCAAGAGGGTGTGTCTCCCCAAGCGTAAGTTCCGGTATGCCCTACCGTACTTAATCCTTTTTGCAGGATGTTTAGGCTGGCGGCAATGTCTCTATCTTCAACATATCCGCAGTTATCACAAACGTGTGTTCGTTGGGATAGGGATTTTTTAACTCGATGGTGACACTTTGGACAATCTTGAGAGGTGTAGTGTGGTGGAACCGCTACCGTCACCTTTCCGTATTTATGACCAAAGTATTCTAACCACTGCCTAAAAGTAGACCAACCTGCATCAGAAATAGATTTAGACAAGTGACGATTTCTAACCAGCCCTTTCACATTCAAATCTTCATAGGCGACCAAATCGTTAGATTGGATGACGGAGTACGCGACTCGCTTGCAATACTCTTTTCGCTGCCTACTTACTCTTAAATGCTTCCGAGCATATCGTTTCCTTGCCTTATGATAGTTTTTTGACTGTGGTTTTGCTCCCTTCCGGTACTTCTTAGACTTTTTGCGGTTAGCTCGATTGAGTTGCTTTTCCGATTGGCGGTAAAACTTTGGAGATTCCTCTGTGTGACCGTTAGAATCAGCCAGGAAATATTTGATTCCCAAGTCTAAACCAATAGCTCTCCCCGTTGGCTGAGTTTTTATTTGCACATCGGTTTTGACTGCAAACTGTACATAGTATCCGTCAGCACGTCGAACTAATCGTACTCGCTTGATTTGGCCAAGCTGGTAAAAGTTTAAATCGTAAGTGCCTTTGAGATTTAGTCGTCCTATTCCTTTCTTGTCGGTAAAGGCAATGGCTTTCCGATTCTCCGATAGCTTCCATCCTGATGTTTTATATTCAACAGAACGGCAGTTTTTCTTGAACTTAGGAAAACCCTTTTTACCTTTAGTTTTGTTCCGACAGTTTTCATAGAAACGGCTAATCGCACTCCAAGCACGTTCCGCTGATGCTTGACGTGCCTGAGAGTTAAGTTCAGATGCAAAGCTAAACTCTTTCGCCAATACACTGCAATATTTGTTGAGGTCATACTTATTGATACCCTGGTTATCCATCCAGTATCGCAAGCATTTGTTTTGGACAAATTGCGCTGTCCGAATTGCCTCGTCAATGGCTGCGTATTGAGTTAGTTTAGCTTTTACCTTGAACTCAAAAACTATCATTGTCCTTTTCTTAGGATTATGCCGACCATTATAGCATAACTCTTCTAGAGTGTTAATCACAGCTAAAGCTGTTGGGTTAAGCCTTGCGGCAATTGAGCCTGTCGAAATTCGGTTTCATCCCCCGACTGAAGTACGGGGGTTTTCACCTTCGCTACCTATAAGAAACGATATTAGTGAAAGTGAGCCCCTACAGGTTCCCCAGATTCAACTCGCCAACAACTGAGAGGGGGTGACTCGCCACAACTGTTCTAATTGTGACGCTGGCATGGTCAAGTATAAAACATCACCTGCCGCTAACGCGGTTTCCAATAAATCTAGACCGTGAAGCTTTTGATTTCGGGTTTCAATATATAGGGGAACAAACTCAATATCTAGGGTTAAATCTTTCACCCGCCGTCCACAGAACGGATGCTTCAGCGTAATCGTTGTTGCCAACGCTACCCAAAGCGTATCCCCGGTCATGCCATTCCCTAAAATACGCCCACCTAAGGCAGCGGCGGCAAAGGCAGGTGTGGCTAATTCGGTGGGGCTGAGTACCACCTCAAAATTAAAAACTTGCTGCACTCCTCGGGCAAATTGGGGGTCATGATTTCGCACCACGATGGGTAAATTGGGCGTTAATGCTTTGGCACTTAAACTAATCTCGACATTGGTCATATCGCTACTGGTTACAGCTAATAAGGCTTCCGCTGTATGGATATTCGCCGCTTTTAAATGGGTCGCTAAACTCGCATCACCGATAATCACGGGGACTCCCAAGGAACGAGCAACACCGAGAAATCGATTGTGGGTATCGGGTTCAATGACAACCACGTCATAGCCATGACTATGCAGTTGATTAATGATCTGAACACCAATACCCCCCAAGCCACAAACAATATAATGATGGCGACTAGGAACACGGGCAGCATCCAAAAATTGATTAAAACGAGTACCTAAAATAAAATCGTTGAGTAGGGCGTAACAAATCCCAATTACACCTGCCCCAACTAACATCATCACCGCCGTAAAAATTTTGATGCTATCAGGTGCTAATTCTGCCACTTCTTCTTTCCCGCCAGCCCCGGTAATCATACCCACGGAAAAATAGAGAGCGTCAACGATTGAGGTATTCAACTGAACGCTAACATAAGTGAGTGTGGCGATGAAAATGGTTAGGAGTAGGGCGAGAGTTCCGGCGAGAATGGGTTGACCGTGGTGCTGGAACTGTCGCAGGTTAGTGAGCACTTTAAACAGTCGGCGTAGCCAAGAACCCCGACGGCTGCGGATATTGGGTTGAGTGCCAACAATTATGCGATCGCCAGATTGTAAGGTTCGCCCTTGCACAACGGCTGACACCAAACTCACCTGCCCTTGGACGGGTCGATAATAGATCAACATCCGCGATCGATCTTCCCACAACTCATTTAACCGACGCCCGTTCCAGGGATGAGACTCATGGATGTATTCTTCGTGAATGGGCCAAGTTTGATTAAATAATCGCAGTTGTCCAATCGCTTGATTCCCCATCGCGGCAAAGGCAAACACAGGGGCGGCTAACGCGGCAACACTGAGGCTAACATGGTTAGGCAGGATCTGATCCAAGCGATCGCCTAAGCTGTTGTTAAATAGCCGACTAATAATCCGAATCCGAGGATTGAGGACTCGGGCTTGGGTGAGAATGGCTAGATTCAAGGCATCATCGCTAGAGGTGATGACTAGGGTTTGCGCCTCCTGAATCCCAGCGGCGAGTAGGGTGGCGGCTGCCCGAAAATCGCCGATAATCAGATCCTGACAGTTACCCGGGACTAAGCGATCGCTAATTCCAACTACAGAGGCTCCCTGTTGCTTTAATAGTGAGAAAATTTGATAGCCAGTGCGACCCAAGCCACAAACGATGATTCGGGGTTTCATAAAGCAAGCGTTATCAACAGACAGATTTTTGTCTGGTCGTGTTTTGAACAACTATTCTCCTATAGATTGACCGAAACCATTGTAACCGAAGACACCAAGACTGGCAGAAATAGGTAAAAAAGGGATTCTCGTTTATCATTTATATTTCAAACAGAGCGGATTTTTTTATGGTTATTAGCAGCAATTCCTGTTTATTGACGAAAGGAAATCCTTACTCTTAGACTAATAGTAATTAACGAGAAAGCAGTTTATGGCCAAGCCTCAGATTCCTCCAGACCTACAAGAACTCAAGCCCAAGAGGTTTAATCCCGAAAAACAAGCTTGGATTAAATCAACCGATGTTGTCAGTGACACAACTATCAGTGAACTAACACTGGTAACCTATAATATCTGGTTTTCCGACTATTATCGTCAACAACGCCACGAAGCTATACTGAAGCTTATTCAAGACTGTGATGCTGACGCGATCGCGTTGCAAGAGGTTACGCCAACCTCTCTCAAACTAATTTTAGAGCAAGACTGGGTTAGAAAGAATTACTATAGTTCCGACACCACAGGAGCAACAGTAAATCCTTATGGCGTTCTCTTGCTGTCTAAGCTTCCTATATATCGGTTATTTTTCTGTGAACTTATCAGTCAAATGAGCCGCAAATTCCTCTGTGCTGAATTGCAGCTTAATGGGCAAAATTTTAATATTGCTACGGTTCATTTAGAAAGCAAGAAGAAATTTGCATCCATCCGCGCCATACAGCTTGCTGATATCTTTCCCCTATTGGAACAGTCCGATCATACTGTACTCATGGGAGACTTTAATTTTTGTTCATCTTGGGAAGATGAAAACCGTAATCTTGACCCTCGCTATCAAGATCTGTGGGCAGTTCTTAGAGAGAATGAACCGGGTTATACAGAAGATACGGATATTAATATCATGCGGTTACAGCAAAAACAGAAACATAAAAAAGTCCGCTTTGACCGCATCTTACTCCGTTCTGCTTCCCAAAGTTGGCAGCCAGAATCCATTGAACGCCTGGGATTAGAACCTATTTCCCGGAATTGTCCTAATGTTTTCCCATCTGACCATTTTGGTTTAGTGGGTCATTTAATAAGTAGGTAGGCACAATAAAAGTTAGTCATTTGTCATTTGTCATTTGTCATTTGTCATTTGTCATTTGTCATTTGTCATTTGTCATTTGTCATTTGTCATTCGTCATTTGTCATTTGCTCCCTTATCTTCCCCATCTCCCAGACGTTCCACGGTTATGTCGGTACAATTCCTGCTTTCTATTTACTGCCACGACAGCGATCAAACATCTGTTGGTAAGTTTCCTGAAGCTCTGGATTGTCCACCACTAGCTCTACACGCACTTTAACACAACCGTGATTATCTTGCAGCGCGATCGCGGCTAAAAGATCACTGGCTGCTTTAGGCGAGACAAATTCACCGTTGACAGTAGTCGTTGTCGGTGGACTCGTCTCTACACTATCGGGAACACCTGTAACTTTCCCCTTCCCCAAATCAATTTCTGCCAATTGTTTCGGTTCTTCACCAACTTGTTCAACAATTAATTTTTCCCGCCGTACAGGAACTTCTACCACACGGGTTTCAATTTCTTTGCGAACGACAACTTCACCGACTTTCTGCTTACTGCGGTTAACGACTAACTTTTCTTCTAGCAAGCGAATCATGTCTTCTTCGACTATCTCTGATGTCTGATCAGACTGTTCTAGATCACTATTCACTATCTCTTCAGCATCCATAGATTTTTCCGAATTAACAGCAAAAATTTTACCCACAACTTTAAGCTTGCCAGCCTAGTAGGGTGGGCAATGCCCACCCCCGTATCCACCAATTCATTTAGTTCAATCAGTGAAATTCAATGGCTTTCAGAATTCTACCGACGACCCTTGACTACAGGATTGCCATCTACATTGACTTCTAATTCTTCGCGGCGAACCGTTTCTTTGGCATCTACGGTGTCACGCTTAACTTCTTTATTGACACCCACTTCTTCCCGAACAAAGGCTTTCTTCTCGATATTTGCTGCTTCTTCATAAACTTCCACACGCGCAACTTCACCGTCGTGGAAATCAGCAGTACCTGGTTGAACTTCGCGGGCTTCAGAGGGACTATTCCGCTCAATTACAACCCGTTCTTTTTCTACAGGAACTGATACCTGAGCTGTTTCAGATTCCACATGCTTACCCAGAGTAACTTCGCCACTCTTGTAACGGTCTTTGTTGGCAATTAGTTTCTCTTCATACAGCTTGAGATTTTTATGATCCTGCTCAGTAGTGGCGTAGAGTTCAGGCTCATGATCATAGCTGTAGGTGTCGCGGTTATAGGTTTTCGCCTGAGCCGATGTTGCTCCTGCCGAGCGATTAGCCGCCATTGGTCGGTAGACGTTCCGGACTCGTTCTTCGTAGTCGTAGTCAATGGTCATGTTGTCATGGTATTCCGGTAAGCTTTCGGCTTGCGCTTTGGTCATACCGATCACATAAACCCGATGACGGTCATAGTCCATCCGAGCATAACCTACAGGTAACAAGACATTTTTACCAAAGATCCAGAAGCCTGTATCAATGACTAGATACCGGAAACGACCATTTTCATCCAGAAGAGCATCATGAACTTCACCGATTTTCTCTTCTCGATCAGAGTAGACATCATATCCTTTAATGTCATCGCCACCGAAAATCTGTTCTTTATAGTTGGGGTAAAACTTGTCTATTTTGATGAGATTCATAGAATAGTCTCCTTGTTTCTTTATCTTTATCTTTGAGAGTTCAACTCTCGCAATCTAATTTTAGATTACAAAAAAAAAGCTTTGGGTGAATCCATCAAAAGACATAAACGAAACTAGGTTGGTGATTTTTTTACACTGATACTGTGATTTGCTTGGATTTAGAATATTTATACTGATTGACCGATTTTCTTCTACGCAAATCCCTTAAGTTTAATAATATCCCCTTAGGTTACAGGATTTAATCAAATAGAACATATAAATGCCCTTAATTTAACACGATAAATTATCTTTTTTATCCTCCTATAGTAATAGATTAAATTAGGTATAGTAAATAAAGATAACTCATAAGGAGTGCGATTAACCCCTTTGATGCAATATCACGTTATTTACGACGGCAACTGCAATCTTTGTGTCACGTTAGTGCAGCTTCTGGAAAATCTGGATCAAGGACAGCAGTTTGATTACATTCCCATGCAGGATGAAGCCACCTGTGAAACCTTTGGCATTACTCCCCAAGACTGCGAAATGGGCATGATTCTCATCGATGGGGCATCCCCGGAACGTCGGTGGCAAGGGAGTGAGGCGGCTGAGGAAATTGGGCGTCTGTTGCCTATGGGCGAGGTATTCGTCTCGGCATATCGAGCAATGCCTGGAATGAAATGGCTAGGCGATCGCACATATCAACAGGTTCGTGATAATCGGTATAGTTGGTTTGGCAAGCGATCGAGTACCTACAATTCAGCTTATCCTCTGGGATGTCAGGATAACCAAAATTGCCAGACGTAATTGGAATGTGGCTGATATAATCTCGGTTCGTAGTAGGCACGAAGCGTGCCAGAAGTGAAGACAGCGCTTACTACAAGCGGCTAAATCCAGATAACCGTTATCACCAGTAGTATGCACTTTCCAGCCTGTTTTACTCGGATACGTCCAGCCAGAATAATGTTTGATTGACTTGTATTTAGGACGCTTGGCTAACCCTTTAAACCACCGATTAAATGCGTAATCAACGCGCTTTAAGGTAGCTTGTAAAGTCATGCAGTTACACTCTTTGTCTTTGTATAAGGTTCTCATTCTGTATTCTCTGTTCAACTGCATATAGTGTTCGTGACTAAATACAGGCGCAAGATTATTACATCGGGAATGTTAGAGCGATTACATGAGGTGCTTGCAAATGTCTGTATTAAGACAAAGTGCCGCCTTGTCGAGTTTTCAGGAGAAGCTGATCACGTTCATTTACTGGTAGACTTTCATCCAGACAACAACCTATCATCTTTGATTGGTAGCATGAAGTCTGCCTCTAGTTGAATTATCAGAAAAGACTTTGCCGTGGAACTGTCAAAAACTTATACTAAGTCGGCATTTTGGTCAGGCTCTTATTATGTTGCTTCTACTGGTGGCGCTCCCATTGAGAGAGTTAAGGCTTATATTAAATCCCAAGAAACACCTCAAGATTAACCCTGAGCCAAGTCGAAGGGTTGATTGCCTCCGTTCCTCCGGCAATCCGCTATCCCTCCCCACCCTCCTGAGCCTGCGAAGGATCTGCTGAGGGTGGGGACTCCCGCGAACACGTTGAAGCTAAGAGGCAACTTATACCCTATAAGTAGCGTCTATTGTTTGAGTACCTGAACTGTAGCTATTTTAATTTTATGTACCATGGTTAATCCTTTCTCCTTCTGGTCTCATCGTCACCGTCGTCGTTTATTATATCCTTATGTGTCAGCGATCTTAGCGTTTAGCCTGATCGTGGGTACACCTCAGGTGAGTCAAGCAATTCCCTGGCTGGATCTGATTTTCCGAGGCGTCCAGATTATCCAACTTTCCAATATTTCTGATCGCCAGGAAGTCGAGATCGGAGAGCAGATCAATCAGAAGTTGGTGAGAAACCAGATCCAACTCTATCGCAATTCCAGTGTCAACCGCTACATTGATCAGATTGGTCAGCGATTGGCAAAAGAAACTCAACGCTCTAATATTCCCTATACGTTTCAGGTGGTTAAGGATGACAGCATTAATGCCTTCGCGACTACGGGGGGTTTTATTTATCTCAACACGGGTTTGATTGAAGCGGCGGACAATGAGGCTCAATTGGCTAGTGTGATTGCTCATGAAATCGGGCATATCGAAGAGGAACACATGATTCAACAAATGCGCCAAACCGCCATCGCTAGGGGAGTAGCCGTTGCCGCAGGTCTAGATCGCAATACCTTAGTCAATATTGGCGTGGACTTGGCGCTGCGGTTACCCAATAGTCGTGAAGATGAATTTGAGGCGGATCAAGTTGGGTTAGACATCCTCAAAAAAGCAGGCTACGCACCGTCAGCCATGGTAAATTTCATGGAAAAACTCCAGCAGAAAAGCGGTTCCGTCCCCTCTTTCCTCAGCACTCATCCAGGTGTTGACGATCGCATTAATGCCTTGAAGCAGGCGATCGATCCGGCTGAAGCTACTGTCGGTGATGGTTTGGATGAAAATGCCTACAAAGCCAAAATTCGTCCCCTGCTATAGTGCTATGTGCTATCCCTGATATCTTCCTCAGCATCCCCAGCTCCCCCAGCATCCCCAGCATCCCCAGCTCCCCCAGCTTCCCCATACTGCACTAGGAACGGAGTACAGAACGACGTGGTAAGAGTTGTGAAGGCTCTACCCTTGTCACCGCCTCCCCAAGTGGCATTTGGCGAACCCGTTGTTTAAAAACATTGGCTTGATAAACCCGTGAGTTTGTCAGGTCTAACCCTGTGAGCCAACCACTTTTCGGGTGATACGCGCCCGTGTCAATATCCAACCATCCTCGACCTTGGGCAATTCGTCCCGGTTGTACTCCTGGCAAGGTAAAGGTAATCGTATGACCAATGATAATTAACTTATCTGTAAAATAAGGCTCTTGAATGCTATGAAATTCATCCCTAATCCAACAAAATTGTTCTGACGTTTGTTTTTCCAGGGGTAAACGGGGATGAACTCCAGCATGGACTAACCATGTATCTCCTAAATCGATATGGGTGGGTAAGGTACGCATCCACTCGATATGGTCTTGGCGGACACCATTCTCACCATAACTATTGATGGTACTGTGACCGCCACTATAGAGCCATGCTTGCAGGGCTGGACCATAGATTTCTCCCTGACCCAGGATTTCTAAGAGCATTTGCTCATGATTGCCTAGCAAGCAAGGATAAGGGCTTTGCTTGACAAATTCAACAACTTGAGAGCTTTGGGAACCCCTATCAATTAAGTCTCCCAAAAAATAGACCTGATCGTCTTTACCAGGAGCGATCGCGTCTAATAAAGTCATTAGGGTATCGTAGTGCCCATGCACGTCACCGATAACAATCCGGCGGTGAGTCATTGTTTATTGATCCAAATCCGTGTCGTCAAATAATAAGTAGCACCCATAAACGTTTACTTGCACCAGTTTGGTTACCAAAAGCTGGATTATTGTGTGCCGAGGTATGTTTACCAGGGGTAGGCAAGATTCTCAGGCTTAGGATACTCTATTATCTATTAGTTAAAACAAGTGCTAACATCTATCTTCCGGGTTTCAGAGGAAATTCATCTGTCTTCTCGGAGGTCTCCACCATAGCTGTACTCAGCTTGGTGGTGGGAGGAAACGGGGGGCAGATCTCGACTCCCCTCGATACAAGTGGTCTAGGCAATATATCCATAACTGGTTGGTTTTTCAACTGAAATACAGTGCAGGTTTTTTGATGGGAAACCTACAAAACCCACTCGGATTACTCCGGTAATGTTAGCTTAGACAATGTTAGTGGTCGGTACTTTCTCAAAAGCACTGCCTCCCAGATGGCTGTTTAACTTTTGAGTTTTAGAGCTACAGACTAGCTACGCATCCGTAGGTAAGAACTTAAACACTTGCCACTAACTTAGGCATTCCTGCCTGAGTCGGGTCAACTCGGGCTATCTTAGAAGCCCCCGTTATAATCGGTACTCCGATTTAACGGTGGGTTGTTGACTGAATTTCACACCTTTTCCGCTTAGCATCCAGCACGCCATGGATAAATACCAGTTTCCTCGAATCCCAGTCTCTATCCTAATCATCTTCCCCCTATTGTGATTCACAAGACAGTTCGATGTCACCAAAACCTGTGTTAGATTCTCCCTGGGTAATGATTCATGCCCTCCAACAACCCACGAGCTGGACTTGGGTTGAACAAGCCCTAGCTCACCTTGATCTCATTCTACTCGACCATTCCCAATGCGAACGCAAAGCGGCAGGTGTCGCCCTGAATTTAATCTTTCGCTATCCATCGAGTACCCAACTGGTTCGTCAGCTTACCGCGATCGCGCGTGAGGAACTGGATCACTTTGAACAAGTCAATCAATGGCTGGAACGACGGGGTATTCCCCTAGCTTCCCTCTCTCCATCGCCTTATGGTGCTAAACTGAAAGCCCAGATTCGTCGTTATGAACCGGATCGGTTATTAGATTCTTTACTGGTGGCTGCTCTCATTGAGGCTCGCTCTCACGAACGGTTGGGCTTACTGGCAACTCATTGCCCTGACCCGGAACTCGCCGCGTTTTATCAAGAGTTGATGACATCTGAAGCGCGTCACTATGGTGTGTATTGGGTGCTAGCGGATACCTATTTTGAGCGGGAGGTTGTCAACCAGAGGCTAGCAGAACTGGCGACGATAGAAAGTCAGTTACTTAGCACGCTTTACCCAGAACCTCGAATTCACAGTTAAGGTTAGAGAATTAAGCGAGTTCGTTTTGTAAACTATTGTTTTTGATTATGTATAAATAATAACTTTTTGATGAATTTCTTTTAAAGAATTGATAAGTTTAACCCACAAATTGAACCGATTAAGTGACTTCAGAGTATAGTCAAAGTGATCAGTAAACAGTCACTCATGATTCGTCCATCTGTTTAATCGTGTTAGCACTGTGTTAGCACTTGGATGTATACCATCCGTAGCACTATCCAATTGTAGACATCGGCTAGAGTTGCAGAAATCGGCTAGAGCTAGCGACTGTCTTTGGGGTAAGGCGATTCAGCTTCGATAACCTCCCGATTAGCAACCAACTAAGGATAGCTCGTCAAACCAGTTCTACCGTGGGCAACTCTAAAAACTCATATTCAAGATTTAAGTGAGCGAATGATGAGTGATTCAAGTTCACCTAGGAGACTCAATCATGAATCTAGCAAAGACTTCAACAGTCCTTGGCTTAGTTGCTGGCAGTGCCTTAGCTTTATCGGCGATGCCAGCAGAAGCTGCCTCATTTGGCAATGGGGGTATTTTGTTTGATACCGATACGAAAGTTGATTTTGAGTTCTTGGAATCTCACGGTAAGTTCCAATCGACCTTGTTTATCGTAGAAGCAACCGATAAAGATACACCTGTATATACCCTGTTTACCGAGAACGAGGCATTCATATCCGGAGCAGAGGATTTCAAAGGACTTTGTCCCGAAACAGTGACCGCACCCGGTACCGATTCTTGCACAAACTGGTTTATCTTCGAGAAAGACGTAGAGTATAGTTTGCTGCTTGACTCTGGTAACAGTGGTAAGGTTTGGTCAACAAATAAATTGAATAATCCATCGAATCCGAATGAAGGTGAACAGGCAAAGTTTATTTTTGGACAAACTGATGCTGGCAAGTACACGATTCTCTTCGATGATCGAGGAAACGGGGACGATAAAGACTTCAACGACTTTACTATCACGGCAGATATCCCTGAGCCAGCTACATTGGCTGGTTTAGGATTAATTGGTGGAGCATTGGCTCTAACCCGTCGTCGTAAAGCTAAGTAAAGCTCTGAAGCGATCGCGCTTTTCATGCCTCTTAGCTTCAAGCTAGCTGAATCATGCTTCTATTCAATTTCCCACACTAAGCTGACATTATAGTGTGGGTTTTTGGTTGTTGATCAGGCTCACTTAGGTTCAACCGGATGCTGTCCGTAAAACGGTAACGCATCGGACCAGTGAGGACGCTTGCCTTGCTGCCAATCTAAATAAGCCAAGTCTAATACACTGGTGACACAAGTTCCTAAATCAACGGATACCTCAATGAGTTGATAGGGGAGGTTTTGATGATCTAGGACATGTTGCCAAATATCAGGTGTCATCACGGCATCAGGTACAAGCGGCGTCAAGCTGGAACCGTCTGAAGATAGCTGATAGATTGCAGTATACAACTGCCCCCGTCGAGCAGGCATTTGTAGCGCGATCGCTCTTTTGTGTGAGGTTTCTAGGTGTTCTTTCCCTTGAAGCATGACTGACCAAGCAACGGCTGCCAAGGTGGAAATGGCAAATAAAGGAATATCCAGTTGCTGTGCCAAAGTTCGGGCTGTTACCACACCAATACGAGTGCCTGTAAAACTGCCCGGACCTTTGGCGACGGTAATAAATGCCACATCTGACCAAGCGTTTGGGAGCAAAAACTCACTCAAGTGTTGATGGAAGTGAGTCGATAAATCTCGTCCCAAATCCCAGGTAGCCGCACGATTATCGTTCTGAAAATTACTGATAGCTAATCCGAGTTGAGGACTGGTGGTATGTAGGGCTAAACCGTATTGGTTGTCATTGGTCATTAGTCATTAGTCATTTGTCATACTCGAAGAGCGCGAGAAGCAAGCTACGTTATTTGTCATTCGTGACATACTCCAGACAGCGATACAAGTATACGCTGCTGGCTTCTCCCACCTACTACATCTATAATGAGCTCTATTTCTAGAGCGTAGGATTCGAGCTTTTTATAGTGAGTAAGATGCCCAGACCCACTTTTTAATACTTTTCTCAAAAGGTGTGAGAACTTGTTTTTAAGCTTTCGTTTTTTGCTTTTCCAGAAAACGTATTCCAGCTATGGGTGTCTACTCTGTGCATTGCCCGAAAGAAAGGCGTAGAACGGGCCATCTATTTATTTTACGTTTGCCACGTTTTTAGTATATATTCGACGCATGAAATTTGACAACTCCGCTTCGCTTCATTGTCAGGCTATCCTTCCCGACGCTCCCCTTCGGGAGAGCTATAGGCGACAGCCTATAGCTCATTCTCCTCAGTAGTTTCAGATTTCTTTGGTAGGGGTGGTTCGGGTGGAGTCGGCGCTTTTTTCATGTTTTCTAGGGGTTCGCCAATCGACTCAGACGGGGGTTCGCTGACCGATTCAGATGACTCAGCAGACTTGGGAGTCACTGGAGAGGGTGACGCTTGCGCCGGTTGAGATTGATTTTGGGATGCTGGGGACGAGTTCGGTGAAGGTTTAGGTGTTGACGTTGACGAGTTTTTCTCATCAGAGGAGGATGATTCTCCAGAAGCGGATGAGGGGTTTTCAGGAGTGGGCGAGGGAGAGGGTTCAACTGAATCACTTGATTTTTTAGGGAATCCCGGAAAAGAGCGGCGAGTGGGTTTCTGTTCCTGGTTGGAGGAAGGGTCATCTTTGCCCTGGTTGGGTTCAGTGGTTTCCTCACTATCATTAAGCTCAGTATCAGGATTTAGGGGTTCCTCTGGGGATGAGGGTTCAGCCGCTGGTGGGGTTGACAGATTTTGAGACTGATACCAAATTGTTCCCAATCCGACTAAACCTGTAGCAATAACAGCGCCCACTCCTAGTAAAACGGGAGAAACACCTAAGCGTCGATGCCAAGGCGTATATTGAGTAGGTTGGGACTCTCGCTGACGGGAACTGGCTTCCTGTGGCGGTGTTAAAGCAATTGTGGCGCCATTAGTGGTCGATACAGGATGGGAGACGAATTCCTGGTTGGGTTCAAAGGATACATCTGGCAACAGGGACAGCCATTCGGCTACCGATGGGGGTCGATGACGCGCCTCAATTGCCATCCCGCGCATGACCGCTTGATTTACGGCAGCACTGAGTTGGGGTTGGAGGTCACGGGGAGCCGGCATGGGTTGGCGCTCCCGGATAACGGCAGGTGTGGGGATTTGGGCAGTTAACAGGGTATAGAGAGTGGCGGCTAAACCGTAAACATCCGAGGCTGGGGTGCGTTTTTCTTTGATTAAATACTGTTCTAAGGGGGCATAGCCCTCAGACAGCATGTTAGTGTGGGTTTGAGTTGTATTCAGGCTAAATTCTCGTGCAATGCCAAAGTCGATGAGTACAACTTGGTGTGTTCCTTCTCGCCGGATGATATTGGCAGGTTTAATATCTCGGTGGAGTAAACCTTTTTGATGGACTACGGTTAAGGCGTCACCAATTTGGTGGATGTAATGAATGGCGGTGGCTTCACTGAGGGGTTTTCCGGGATGTAAAATCTCTTGTAAGGTCTGACCGTCTACATAGTCCATTACCATGTAGGGCCACCCTGCTTCTACAAAGAAGTCACTGACTCGGACAATATTGGGGTGGGTACACAAGGCTAGCCGTCGTGCTTCATCCTGGAATAGGCGCTGAAACCGAGAGCAGTCCGGGTTACGATGCATGGACTCGTCTAGGGTTTTAATCACCACCACCTGACCTAAATAGTGATGGGTGGCTTTATAGGTGATGCCAAAACCCCCTTGTCCTAGTTCTTGCTCTAGAGTGTATTTGCCACCCTGTAGGGTTTTACCAACTAACGAGTTCATACACTGACCTTCGGGTTGAGAAAAATTTGTCAGTTCAGAATTCACTTTAACTCAGAATTTCTGGATTGAGGGATGAGGTGTCAGGGAATGCGGAAGATGGGGGAGATGGGGGAGATGGGGGAGATGAGCAGAAACGTCTGAACGATTAGGGAATTGTGAGTTAACCCGTAACTTAGGTAGGGATGGGTTGAGTAAGATGAGGTCAAAAAATTTTTCCTCATCTCTATTATGGAGCTAGCACTTCGGATCAAGCCATTGTCGATGAGAAGTTTTAACATATCCCCCCTGAGAACGCGACACCAGTGAAGCAACAGAGTTTACGACAATGGTTTCGATGGCTGACTCGGTGGATTCGCCGCATCTTTCAGAAACCAGAAACTTTCCAACCAACGTTTCTGGTTCTTGAGCGCACTTATTCGGCTGATGAATCCATCGTCCTTTTATCCGTCGAACGAGACGCACCCGGTGCTGTAGGAACCTGGTATCTCCTGAATCAACACAATCCCCGTCACAATCTGTTGATTACCCTTGACAACTTGGCAGCGATTCGATTAGCTCTGGATGCTAATTCATTTTCCGATCAGGATACATCTATCTTGGAGCTATCGTTAGCCCAGGAAGACCAGATATTTCGGACTCATCGGTTTAGCGTGCAGTGGATTATTAAGTTGAAGAGTTCTCGCAAGGTTTTTCACTTGATTGGAACCTGGGATCTTGACCTGCAAGGCGATACCTGGGACCCTAATACCAGTGCATTTACGATTGGTCGTTTCGTGGTGCGAGAGGCGTTGAATTTACCGCCGCTTCCGGGAGTGTCGTGGCGTTTCCGGATGACTGAGTTTCCTTGGATTGAGAGTTTACAGAGCTATAGCAAGATGGTATTGGGGGATAACCATAATTGTTATACCAAGAAGTTGAATCTGAAAGAACTCAAGGAACTTAGAGATGAAATTGAGCGGGGGCGAGGTTATAGAAAACGTCATCAATTCTAAGTAGGAGTAGCTGAATACTGATTAACGGAATTTCTATGATAAATTCTGTGCTTTGTCGGCTCGCAGACATACAACTGAGTTGACCTTTATGCTTTTCGATAATATAGCGTTGGTTTCAAACGACTGTTGCTGGATGAGTAAGATCCCTGGCTAAGATCGCCGACTTCTTGAAGAAGTCGGCGATCTGAAAGATCTCAAAAGCAGGAACTAATCTGGGAAGGCGAATCCGGTTCTGGGATCGCGGATAAATAACCCAAGCACTAATGAGTCCATCACCGTGTCCCAGACGGGGTTCAGACGCTCTGCATCATCTACCCAGTAGTCAAATGTAATCAAACATTGAACGCCAGAACCTAACCCAATACAGATGCGGGAATAGGCGTCGCGGTTTTCGTTAGGGTCAATAAATTTGAATTGAGTCCAGACGATGCGGGCGGTTTGGCGCTTGAGTTCAACAATTTCCCCTTGCTCAGTTATATTCCGCTCATCATCTCGAACGACTCGCTTTAATAAAGAAACTAAGGGAAATTCAGCCCAGTCACCTGGGGGGAGTAGATTATAGGAGGCTTCTAAGCGACAATCATCGTTGGGTGGCTTTCTGTCCAGAAACCGAAACGATTTGGTATCCGGTTCAAAATGCCAATCTTCGGGAACATCAAAGCGCAATGCTCCTCGCCCTGCTACGAAGATCCGATGTCCTGGCTTGGATGTCCAGTTGTGGTCTTCTTGTAGCTCTAGGGTTTCCTTGATCCATTGGAGATTGTGCTTTTTGCGTTTAGCCATAGCTGCTCCAGAGATGAAAACCACATTAAATTTAATTATGACAGATGGTATAGCAAACTGATACGGTTAAGCACTAGCCGAAAGACTGCGAAATCCTTATTCTGGATTAATGGCAGTGAGTGCGAATGATCAGTGCTGAGGACAAGTGACTAATGGGACGAATCTTTATTTCTGCCGGACACGGAGGAATTGAACAAGGGGGGCGCGATCTAGGCGCGATCGCAGGCGGTACAACGGAAGCTCAACAGATGATTCTGCTGCGGGATCAGATTGTCCCAGAGTTGCGATCGCGTGGCTTTGAGGTTCTCTCTGTTCCGGATGACTTGAGTTCAGCTGAATCGATCCAATGGATTAATGCGCGTTCTCGCCCTGGCGATGTAGCGCTGGAAATTCATCTGGGTTCTTCCCCGAATCCCAGTGTCCGAGGGACGGCGGTTTACTATATCGCCAATAACACTGAACGCAAAAATCATGCGGAACTGATCCTCCTCGCCTTGCTGCGCCGTCTTCCTCAATTGCCAAATCGAGGCGCGAAGCAGGATACGGCGACAGGGATGGGTTTTCTGTCATTTACCCGCGATACGATTCTTCCTTCGCTGCTGATGGAGGTTGGCTATCTCACCAATCCAGAGGATCGGTTTATTATTCAAAATCGCCGCCGCGAGATGGCGTTAGGAATTGCGGATGGATTAGCGGCGTGGAGTCGGGCGGTTTCGGGAACGGAACCGGGCAATGGAACGGATGTTACCTATTCTGCTATTAATATCAAGATTAATAATCAAACTTATGGAGAGCAAGGCATTATTGTAAATAACAATGCCTATATTCCCATTGACTTAGCCGATCGCTTGGGTGTGGATTTAACCACGATTCCCGGTATTCGCCGCCTTCAGTATCGGGGAGTGGTTTACGTTAAAGCGATTGAATTGCGAGATTATAATATTTCCGTCGGTTGGGATGCGGCGACGCGCACGGTAATTTTGCGTTCAATTTTACAAATTTGTCCGGGTCAACTTGACCGAATTATGGCACATGGGAATACGTCAGAAGTACAGTTAATGATGTTCCTCAAAGCCAATAATGAAGACGCCCTGGCTCAGTTTCCTGACTTACCCAAGCTTTACCGCGAAGAAGCCGCCATTGAAGGGGTAAATTATGATATTGCGTTTGCTCAAGCCATGGTGGAAACAAATTTCCTCCGTTTTGGGGGCGACTTGAAACCTAGTCAAAATAACTTTGGTGGCTTAGGATCAGTTGGGGGTGATCCGGAGGGAGCGACATTCCCTAGCGCCCGATTAGGGGTTCGCGCTCATATTCAACAATTAAAAGCCTACGCCAGTTTAGAACCTTTGGTACAAGAAGTGGTTAGTCCCCGGTTTCGTTTTGTCACTCGTGGAATTGCACCCCTCATCCAGCAGTTGAGCGGACGGTGGTCCGCTGACTTGAATTATGGCGATCGCATTATGGCTGTTCTTCGGCGTCTCTATGAATCAGCCGGGTTTTTCTAAGGGTGAGTAGTCCTCAAACCTTTACGAATGACAAATGACAAATGACGATCTCTACCGTTAATTTTTGTTGTGTCCACATACTTACATTATGACCAGTCCAAAACTTTAGTGACCTCCTTAGTTAGCGTCATTGGGTCAAAGGGTTTAGCAATAACTCCAGCAATACCTAACTGATCAAATTGAGTGATGTTGTTGTTAAACACTTTTGCCGTGAGTAAAATCACGGGAATTTCTTGAGTGCTGGGAGACTTTTGCAACTCTTTCAATAGGGTTAACCCATCCATATCCGGCATCATCACATCCAAGAGAATCGCATCAGGTTGTTCAGTTTGGGCTAACTGTAGTCCTTTCTTGCCGGATTCAGCCGTGATTACTTGCCAGTTGCCAATCGTTTCCAGGCAAGCTTGGATCACTAAACAAAGATTGGGTTCATCGTCAATGACTAGGATACATTTGGTAGACATAAAGGGAATAGGAAATAATCAATTTAAATGCACATCAGCTTACTTGTGAAAGAGGGCGGGTTTTGTTGTCCATTTAGGGGAGGGCGGGTTTTGTTGTTCATTTATCAGTGAATAGCTGACTTTAGCCCCTAAACCCGCCCCTACAGATTTCCTAAACTCACCCTGATCACTGACTGTTCACGCTCTTCGAGGGCAGATTTATTACTGATTACTTGTTTCCTCCTGATTAACTTTCTCAATTTGACGGGCAAAATGGGTTTCTCTATACTGCAATGATCGCGCTAATTCTAGACCTTTTTGAAAAGCTTCTAAGGCTTGGGCATACTTGTTTTGGGCGAGATAAATCTGACCCATTTGATCGTAAGCCTGCATCAAGCCATAATAATTGTAGGACTGTTGTTCCACAATAATCAATGTTTCGTACACCTGGAGTGCATAGTCGGGTTGGTCGTAAGATAAATAGAGTTGGGCTAATTTTTCGAGTGCATCACTGGCATAAGCCAACTGTTGTGATGACCAAGCGAGTGCATAAGCTTCCTGGTAGCTTTGAGAGGCTTGTTCGGGTTGATTCAGGGCTTCGTAGTCGGCACCAATCCCAATTTGTAGGGCAGGGATTTGAGTATAATTGTCTTGGTTGAGATAACTGTCTACTAACCGTTCCTTGATCCGCAGGGCATTTTCGGGTTCCTGGGATTGTTTATAAATGTTGAGCAATTCTTGTAGATAGTTAACTTCCGCCACGCGATCGCGCTTTGCTTGAGCTATTGCTAGTAATTCTTCATAAATGGCGGCGGCTTGGGGATAATCAAACCAAGCTAAGTGGAGTTTGGCGATTGTCTCTAAGGTTTCGGCTTGAGTTTGCCGATCACCTTGTTGACGGGCATCGGCTAAAATTTGCTCATAGATAGCTAGGGCGTTTCTGGGAACTCGTACCTGTCGATAAGCTTGACCTAATGCACCTAAAAGTTCGGGATCTAACTCTCCTTCTTCCTCAGCATTTTGCTGAATCGTTTCTAAGCGTTTAGTAATTAACTGTACCTGGGATTTCGCATTCCGACTCCAGGCAATTTCGCCCACCCGCCCTAGGGTTTTGACTTCTTCTAATCGTCCACCCAAGACTCGCCGTAAGCGAATTTCTCGATACCAGATATCAAACGCCTCTTCTAGATTTCCCGCCCTCAATTCTGCGGCGGCTTGATTATTCAGTTGATTGAGATCTTCCCTCAATCGGCGGCGTTCTAAGGGGCTTAAAGGGCGTTCTACGGGGGGATTGGGAAGCAGGGGATCACCACTGGTATCGAGTTCTAGGGGATTGGGTGGATTTGTTTCAGCGGGTTGGGCTAATGTTCCACCACTTAACCCTAACCAGAGTGTCGCTATGCAAAAGAGTAGTTGAACTTTTCTCATTAATTTAAGCTGTATAAGATGCAACACTGTTTTAAGGAGAGCCAGGAAATAAATTTCTTATCTTTAAGCTAAAGTAAGCTAAAGCTTACTACATTAAAGACTTTTAACCCGTTTGAACGGGACGTGAGCTTTTAGCCCATAGACGCAAAGTGGCTTCTCTTCGAGAACTTTAGTTCAGAGCTTAAGTCTGATTAATTATTATTTTATCTGCCAACGTAATCACCATTGACGCTTAAAATCAACTTATAGTTTCTACAGGAACCCCTTACCCTAAGACGTTTGACATTTTTTATGATTCAGCCAATAACACAAAAACCATTAAAAATCAATAGATTTCGCCGCCTATTATCTCGACTCTTCGTCGTGGCGATCGCGCTGTTGACTCTGTTGACGACGAGCTGTAGTCCTTCTACCGCTAGAACCGCCGAACAGCGCACGTTTCTGGATTTATCCTTAGACTTTTTGGCGGAGTATCAACTGCCCAAACCGATGAGGTTTGAGGATACTCCCGTTGGCGGCTTATCCGCCCTCTCCTATGATCGCGATCGCGATCGTTTTTTGGCACTGTCCGATGATCGATCAAATCTCGCACCCGCACGATTTTACACCCTGGCGCTGACGATTAACCGCAACTCGGCAGGAGAAATTGGGATTGAATCCGTCACCGTGGAGGATGTAACCATTCTCAAAGACGAAAACGGCAAACCCTATCCGGCGGGAACCATTGACCCCGAAGGCATCGCCCTATCCGGTAAAGGTGGCGTATTTATTTCCACTGAAGGGGTTCCTAGTCAGGGAATTGAACCCTTTATTCAAGAATTTGACCGCCAAACGGGGCAACCGTTGCAACGCTTGCGAATTCCTGATCGTTTTCTCCCGAATAATACGATAGAAGAAGAACAAGTTCCCCGTGGCGTACAAGAGAACCTAGGCTTTGAAGCATTAACCTTAGAACCAATTACTTTAGCGGCGGCTAGTGGCGATCCTTTTCGCCTATTTACAGCAACGGAATCCGCGTTAATTCAAGATAGTTTACCCCCAGATTCAGACGAGGTTCCCCGAATTCGGCTGCTGCATTATTTAATCAGCGATATTGCGCCACCCATGCTAGTAGCGGAACATTTGTATCCACTGGCTCCCGCCCCCAAAGGGACAATTGATTATGGCTTATCGGAATTAGTGGCATTAGATACAGAAGGTCACTTTCTGAGTTTAGAACGGAGTTATGGGTTGTTTGGACTCAGCGCCCAAATTTATCAACTAACCCTGGGTGGGGCGACGGATACATCTAATATTGCCAGTCTCAAGGGGAATATTTCTCGCCTTGATCCGGTGAAGAAAAAATTGCTCCTTGATTTGAGTACTTTGGGAATTTATTTAGATAATTTGGAAGGGATGACCCTAGGTTCACGGTTGCCAGATGGGAGTCAGAGTTTGGTATTAGTCAGTGATGATAATTTTAATCAAGCACAGATTACGCAGTTTCTTTTGTTTCGGTTAAACCTGAATAAGTCGAATTGAGCTAACTTGTCGTGGTGTGACACAGCTAATTGGCTCTCTTCCTCTATCCCCTTCTTCTTGTCAACCTCAATTATAAAATTAAAGCCATAGCAGGTTGACAATTTTAAATAAATGTGTATTCTTCGCAATCCCCCCACAGTCGGGGCGGGTTTAGTTACATTTGTTGTGAGGTAAGAAACGATAGTAGTGAAACCCGCCCCTACAGACACGCTATGGCACGTCTAGCGAAGCGAAGGGGCAAAACTTCCCCCCCTCAATGCCAACAAACCCCTTAAAATGAAAAGACAACTAATTGTTTAGATTTGTATAGCCAACTCAGGTATAGAACGATATATGGCTGCTGCCGTTTTAATCAAGAACCTAAAAAAATACTACGGGGATGTCGAAGCCGTGAAGGACATCTCCCTGAACGTCGAACCCGGTGAGATTTTTGGCTTACTCGGTCCAAATGGGGCGGGGAAAACCACAACGATTCGCTGTCTGTGTACCTTAAGTAAACCCGACGCGGGTAAGATTGAGGTATCGGGAATTTCTGCGATCGCGAATCCTAGAGCCGTCCGCCGTCGCATCGGTTATGTCGCCCAGGAAGTGGCATTAGACAAGGTGTTGACAGGGCGCGAGTTACTGCAACTACAAGCGGATTTATATCACCTACCCAGCAACATTGCCAAAGAGCGGGTCAATACCATGATAGAGGTGTTGGGCTTGCAGGAGTATGCTGATAAAAAGACAGGAACCTACTCCGGCGGAATCCGCAAGCGTCTGGATTTAGCCTCCGGCTTACTGCATAAACCCGATGTTTTGGTTCTGGATGAACCCACGGTGGGATTGGATATCGAGAGTCGGGTAGTGGTGTGGAATTTCCTGCGTCAATTGCAAAACGCTGGCACGACCATATTTATTACCAGCCACTATTTGGAAGAAGTAGATATTCTAGCCGATCGCGTGGCAATTATCGACAAAGGAGTTGTTATTGCCGAAGGTACGCCCTCTCAGTTAAAGGATAACGTAGGAGGCGATCGCATAACCCTCCGCATCCGGGAATTCTCGCCTATGGAAGAAGCCCAAAATGCCAAGGAAAAGCTGGAGGTGTTACCCTTTGTCCAAGAAGTGATTATTAATACGGCACAAGGAAATTCCCTCAACTTAGTGGTTAAATCCCAAAGTGACGCATTGACCAACATTCAGCAATCCTTAAAAGACGCCGGATTACCCATTTTTGGTATTGCCCAATCTCGACCTAGTTTAGATGATGTCTACTTAGCCGCCACCGGTCAAACCTTAATGGATGCTGAACTCGCGGCGGCGGGAACACGAGATGTGAAGGCAGAGAAAAAGCAACGGATGAAGGAATGATGAGATGAGAGGGAGATGGGGGAGATAGGGGAGATGGGGGAGATGGGGGAACACCTCGACTTACCTCGACTTCGCTCGGTAACACGCTCGGTGTGTCAGATGGGGGAAATTATGTAGGGGCGGGTTTCACTACTATCGTTTGAAATGGTGCGTTACGCTTCGCTAACGCACCCTACACCCGCCCCGACTGTACATAAGGCGAATGACAAATGACAAATGACGAATGACAAATGACGAATGACAAATGACCAATAACCAATAACAAATAACATTATGAGTGGAACTGTAACACCATCAAAACCGGAAATTAATTGGCAACCCGACGTGGTAAGTCAAGTCCCTGTCAGCGACAAAGCAGGTGTCGGTGAATTTGTCCAAGAAACCTTGGCACTCACTAAACGCTTGTTTATCCAATTACAACGACGCCCATCTACATTAATCGCTGGCGTGATTCAGCCGTTGATGTGGCTGATTCTGTTTGGGGCGTTATTTCAAAATGCGCCAAAAGGACTCTTTGGTGAAAGCTTATCTTATGCCCAATTCTTGAGTGCTGGTGTAATTGTATTTACCGCCTTCGCTGGTGCGCTCAATGCTGGCTTACCGGTGATGTTTGACCGGGAATTTGGCTTTCTGAATCGTTTACTTGTTGCACCTTTGGTGTCTCGCTTCTCCATTGTTGCTGCATCCGCTATCTATATCGTCGCCCTCAGCTTTATTCAAGCCGTGGTGATTGTCGCCGCCAGTGCAGTGATGGGGGCGGGTTTTCCTAATATAGCCGGACTGGGTGCGATCGCGCTGATTGTTTTCTTGCTGGTAATCGGGATGACAGCATTAAGTTTAGGACTCGCCTTTGTGCTTCCGGGTCATATTGAACTAATTGCCGTCATTTTTGTCACCAACTTACCCCTGTTATTTGCCAGCACTGCCCTAGCGCCGCTATCCTTTATGCCAAAATGGTTACAGCTTGTCGCCAGTCTCAATCCCTTAAGTTATGCGATTGAACCGATTCGCTATCTCTACCTCCACAAGGCTTGGTCTTTAGGCAGTGTTGTCATGGAAGCACCTTGGGCTTCAATTACATTTGGCGGGGCTATTTTAGTCCTGTTTGCCTTTGCCGCCGCCGCGTTAGTTCTGATTAGTCCATTGCTACGGCGTCGATTTGCCTAATAGCATTAAAACTTGTAGGGTGGGCATTGCCCACCCACTTTAATAGGACTTACGCAAAGGCTCGATATGTAGGGTGCGTTAGCGAAGCGTAACGCACCGCAAGCCACCATCTGTGGTGTAGCTGCGTAAGTCCTGTTTAATTTAAATGTTAAACATACGTTTTCTAGAGGAATTAGCAGCATCGTGGAACTTTGGACAGCGCTAGGCGTTTCTATCCTCAACGATTTACTCTTAAAAGACATCCTCCTGAAACTGGGGAAAGAAGCGTTAGAAGACTATGTAAAAGATTTTTTCAAAGACTGCATTAAAACCGGGGTACAATCTGCCCAACCCGATATCCTGAAAAAAGCGCTGGGTGAGGCTTTACAGCAATTTCTCAAACTCATCGAATATGAATTACTCTTCTATGTCACCGAAGCCGAAGTTCGAGACAACTATCAAATAGTAATTGAACGGTTTATCAAAGACGATGACGTTAAACCCCTGTTAGGAAAAGCCTTTGAAAAAGATTGTCGCGCCATCGACGACAATCAATTAAGGACAATTTGGGTGCAGCGCTATTCACCTGATATGCCAACTGGGTTTAACTGGGAGGAGATTACCAAACCCTATCTCAAAGAAGTTAAAAGCATTGTCCGCAATTCGCCAGAGTTAAAGGAACTGTTAGAATTAGAGATTCTGGAATCTATTGAACAACAAGGGCGAGAAAATGCCGGAATTCCTCCCGATTTTAATCTAACCAAATATCAAGAAGGCTTACGGGAACGCTACAGCAACTTAAACCTATCCAGTTTAGACACAACAGGCTGCGCCTATAACCAACTGAAACTCTGGCGACTCTTCATCCCGCAAAATGTGCGACAAGTTCATCAGGGATTACCCCAAGTCTATGAACTCCCCAAAGAACATCAACGGCGACTGCGAGAAAGTCATCTACTTGACGGGGATGTGTCTCTGGAAGAGTTAACCGAATATAAACAGGTTTATTCTCAACAGTCAATTCGTCCGATTGGGGAAATTATTAACGATAAAGATAACTATCCCTATCTGGTGATTCTCGGTGATCCGGGTTCAGGCAAATCTACCTTGTTGCAATATTTGGCATTAGATTGGGCAAATTCTACACCGAATGACGCCAGTTTACAGCCGATTCCTCTGCTGATTGAATTACGCACCTATATGCGGAATCGCGATGCGGGACAATGTAAGAACTTCCTGGAATTCTTCCATGATAGCAGTGGGATTGTCTGTCATCTGAATCAGCATCAACTGGTGGAACAGTTAAAAGCCGGAAATGCTTTAGTCATGTTTGATGGCTTGGATGAGGTATTTGATCCGGGGAAACGGGAGGATGTGATTACCGATATTCATTGCTTCACCAATGATTATCCTGATGTGCGGGTAATTGTTACGTCTCGTGTGATTGGCTATAAACCGCAGCGCTTAAGAGATGCTCAGTTTTATCATTTTATGTTGCAAGATTTAGAGGAAAGTCAGGTTAAAGAATTTATTACCCGTTGGCATGATTTAACCTTTACGGATCAAGTAGATAAACAGAGGAAGCGAGAACGGCTGCAACGGGCAATTGATACCTCAAAAGCGATTCGCGAACTGGCTGGGAATCCCTTATTGTTAACCATGATGGCAATTTTAAATCGTAATCGAGAATTGCCCAGAGATAGACCTGAATTATACAACCAAGCCTCGCAGGTGTTGCTGTATCAATGGGATGTAGAACGGGCGTTAGTCGAACATCAGCAGTTAGAGATTCAAACGATTGATTATAAAGATAAGCAGGCGATGTTGCGTCGGGTGGCTTATCAGATGCAAGCAGCGGAGAAAGGCTTGGCGGGTAATCTGATTGCGGCGGATGAGTTAGAAGGAATTTTGACAGAGTATCTGAAAACGCTAGATATCAATAATTCTAGGGCGGTGGCGAGGGTGATGATCAAGCAACTGCGGGAACGGAATTTTATCTTATGTTTCATGGGGGCAGATTATTATGCCTTTGTGCATCGGACGTTTTTGGAGTATTTCTGTGCCTGGGAATATGTTTGGCAGTTTGAGAAGGAACGAACACTTTCTCTGGAGGAGTTGAAAACAGAAGTTTTTAGCAAGCATTGGCAGGATGAGTCTTGGCATGAAGTGTTACGGCTGATTGTGGGGATGATTGAGCCAAAGTTAGCTGGTGAGATTCTGGATTATCTGAGGAATCAGCCGGGGGAAGCGGAAAAGTTTATTAATGTGTTTCTAGCGGCGGATTGTCTGTCTGAGGTGAGGAATCGTTTGGTTATCGTATCGACAGCGAATCAATTACTGAATCAGATTAAGGGGTTAATTCAGTATGACTTACCTTATTGTTACGAACATTATGGAGAGGATTTCAAATTAGTTCGGGAAATTCGCAGCCAAGCGGTTGCTGCCATTGCGACAACCTGGCATGATTCTCCAGACACTTTAGCTTGGCTGAAACAAAAAGTCGAATCTGATGACGATGAAAATGTGCAACTTTCAGCCATGCAAGAATTAGCCAGAGGCTGGAAAGATGACCCCACTACCTTACACATTCTCAAGCAAAAAGCCCAATCTGATGAGAATTGGGTTGTGCGAGGTGCAGCAGTGCGACAACTAGCCAAAGGCTGGCATGATTCCCCAAAGACTTTACCTATCCTCAAACAAAAAGCCCAATTTGATGACGATAGGTATGTGCGACGTGCCGCCGTGGAAGAAATAGCCAAAGGCTGGAAAGATGACCCAGATACCTTACCTTGGCTCAAAGAAAAAGCCCAATCTGATGACGATTGGTATGTGCGACGTGCAGCAGTGCAAGAATTAGCCAAAGGCTGGAAAGATGACCCAGACACCTTACCGATTCTCAAACAAAAAGCTCAATCTGATGACGATGGGGATGTGCGAGATGCCGCCGTGGAAGAAATAGCCAAAGGCTGGAAAGATGACCCAGATACCTTACCTTGGCTCAAACAAAAAGCCCAATCTAATGACGATAGGAATGTGCGATATGCCGCAGTGCAAGAAATAGCCCAAGGCTGGAAAGATGACCCATGGCTATTTGAATTATTACGCGATCGCGCCCTCAATGATCCCTTTGTGCGAGAGGAAGACTGGCAAGACAATCCTCGGCAATTAGCACTTGATATCATTATCAAACAATATCCTAACCATCCCCAGACTCTACCCTTGCTGCGCGACAGAGCCGAAAATGATCCTGATGATAAAGTTAGGGAGTTTGCCCAGAAAAAATTGGCACAATTAGTGTTAAGTTTGTAGGGGCGGGTTTCACTGCTATCGTTTGAAATGGTGCGTTACGCTTACGCTAACGCACGATGGCGTCGTGGCACACCTTAATTGGTGGATTAGAATTGTAGGGGCGCAAGGCTTGCGCCCGGTTTAAACGTCAAATCTATTCCACAATTTTAGCTGTGTCAGTCCACTACACCCGCCCCGACTCAGGTATCTAGACTTCCTGTTAAAAGAAAGGGCGATCCGATAAAATTAAATTGACACAGTTGTCAATTTGTGCAAGCGGGTCGCCCCTACCGGGAATTAAAAGAGCGATCGCTCTCGAAACGTGTTAAGAAAGATATGGGTAATGATAGCGATCGGGAAAAAATCCCAGATAAAAATAATTAGAGGCGCTATAGTAGGGGCACGGCACTGCCCATTGGTATCAACTTAAGGTGCAAACTAATACTGACAAGGTTTTAAGCTGTGTCTGTCTACTCCTTGACATTTTCCCCCTCATCCCCTAACCCCTTCTCCACCCCCCTTCCCCCTACAAGAGGGGGGAGGACAGAGGATGCTTCGCTTTTGTTGCATGGGAGAAGGGGAACCGGACTCTCTTGCTCCCCTCTCCCCGGCGTGGGAGAGGGGCTGGGGGTGAGGGGTTTAGCTTAAGTTGACACGGATGAGCACTGCCGTACCCTTATCGGTAGAACTACCGTATCCTGATGGAAATCTAATTATAATTTCTAAAAAAAAAGGTTAATTGCCATGAAGATCAGCACCCTATTGACTCCGGCACTCACCTCAACCCTGTTCGCTTCCCTAGGGTTAGGAGTGGTTGTTAGCATATCAGCCATTATCCCTGAATCCGCGATCGCACAATCAACTGAACGGGTGAATCCCCTAGAAGATATAAATAATCGCCAAAATGAGCGAGATTCACTTACGGGAACAACGGGTAACAGTGGCTTTAATGTCTTTGATTTTATCCATCGCTCCCGTTTAGGCGTTGATTCTGAGGCGTTTAACAGCGAACTGGATCAAAACTTAGACAATGCCACGCAAGAGTTCCGACAGCTACAACGAGAACGGTTAAGAAATCAACAGCCCGTTCAACCCAATAACCCCTCGACTCCGGCTGGGGGAGGCATTAGATAACTGGAAGTACAACCGTCCTGAAACCATTCCCAGGCAAAGCCTGGGAACAAGGCGGCTAGCTCATGCTAGCTAGGATATCCTTAGCATGGGAATCGGTTTTCACCTTCTCATCAACATAAGTGATCGTACCTTCACCATTAATCACATACGTGACGCGCTTGGAGTAACCGCCGCCTTCAACATCATAAGCTTTGGTAATCGTGCCATCCGGATCAGCGAGCAATTGGAAAGGCAAACCATACTTCTCCTTAAATTGCTTATGGGATGTCTCATCATCCATGCTCACACCGAGAACAACCATATCTTTGCCTTGATATTCAGCATAGTTGTCCCGGAAGCTTTGGGCTTCTTTGGTGCAACCTGGAGTATCGTCTTTGGGATAAAAATAGAGAACTACTGTTTTTCCCGCCAAGTCGGACAGGGAAACGGTATTCCCTGCATCATCTTTAGCAGTAAATGCCGGAGCTTTATCGCCAACGCTTAAAGCCATAAGTCTTTTTCCCTGTGTGTACTACTTAACTATTCTTCATCCTACTACGGATAATCGGTGGATTCGATTGAAAAAGTTGGTGTGTAAGGGAAGGGAAGTTTGATGAGAAATTCCTTCAGGACTTACACACAAACGCCATTTATGGTAGGGGCACGGCAAAGAAGAGCCCCTACAGGTAGCGCATGTGCTCAGGTCGCCCTCTCCTTTGAGGTTAAGATAAAAAGAAGCGTGACAGACATTTTATCAATTCACTGGCGAAGAATCCCAGCGCCAGATCAATGGTGTGGGGCTTCTCACGGATTAAGCTAATCCAGTTGCAGTCAACTACCCCACCCATACACAACATGGAGGAGGTATCCAGCAGCGAATCACGATGACATCCATTTCCTCTGAAAAAGCCCAAACGGTTCACTATCCAGAGCGCACCATTAAACGCGCAGAACTTGCGTTGCGCTGTCTGCCCTTCCAGTTAACCTTGTATAAGAAGATGCGTTCTACCAGCGTTTCCCTACTCGCGATCGCGACGCAAAAAGGGATAGAACAGGGCTATACTAAAAGTCCCTTATCCGAGTTGGCAGCCGAACGTGATTTAATCTGGTTGATTCAAGTCGGCGTTTTGCGACGAGAAGTTGATGGTCAAGGTATTACCGACAGTTTTCGTCTCACACCCTTGGGTCGTCAACTGGTGGAAAAATGGGCAAGCCTAGGCGAGTCATTGCCCCCGCCATCCTTGTGGGATCGCATCGCTCACGCCTGGAACCGTTGGTGGCGATTGCCAATTTAAATTCATAGTCGCAGGGTTGCTTCTATTCGTGCTGATTACCCGATAACTCTTAACCCGCTTTATGAAATCGCTGATGGTAGTGGGAACAACCTCCCACGCAGGAAAATCGTTTATTGTTACCGCCTTGTGCCGTATTCTTTCCCGGCGCGGTTGGCGCGTGGCTCCCTTTAAGGGACAAAATATGGCGCTCAACGCTTATGTCACCCCCAATGGCGGCGAAATTGGACATGCTCAAGCGGTTCAAGCTTGGGCGGCTGATGTGACGCCCTGTGTCGAAATGAACCCGATTTTACTTAAACCCCAGGGGGATATGACCTCTCAAGTCATTCTCATGGGTCAAGTGGCGGGTAAAGTCGGCGCGGCGGATTATTATGAACAGTACTTTGATCGGGGTTGGCAAGCGATTCAAGAGTCGCTGCGGCGTTTGAGTCATGAGTTTGATTTTGTCGTGTGTGAGGGTGCAGGGAGTCCAGCAGAAATTAATCTCAAACACCGCGACTTAACCAATATGCGGGTAGCGAAGCATTTAAATGCACCAACGTTACTTGTAGTAGATATTGATCGCGGCGGCGCATTTGCTCATATTGTTGGGACTCTAGAACTCTTAGAACCGGATGAGCGAGCTTTAATTAAGGGTGTGGTGATTAATAAATTTAGAGGACAGCGATCGCTCTTAGAATCGGGAATTACTTGGCTCGAAGAACGCACCGGAATTCCTGTTATTGGGGTAATTCCCTGGATTAATGAGATCTTTCCTGCCGAAGACTCTTTAGCATTACTAGATCGCTACAATAAGAGAAAACGGGATAGTGAATTAACGGTGGCGGTAATTCGCTTCCCTCGCATCTCTAACTTTACCGACTTTGATGCCCTCGAAGCGGAATCAACGGTCAGTGTCAAATATTTAACACCGAATCAATCCCTCGGCTATCCCGACGCCCTGATTTTGCCGGGGACAAAAACCACGATTAGCGACTTACTCATGTTGCATAAAACAGGCATGCTCGAAGAGATTAAAAACTATGCCGCTGCTGGGGGTACCGTTTTAGGGATTTGTGGTGGGTTTCAAATGCTGGGTCAAACCCTGCTTGATCCCGATGGTATTGAAGATGAACCGGGACAATATCAAGGATTAGGATTATTACCGATCAAAACCATAATTACCGCCAGAAAAGTGGCACGTCAGCGCCTAGTCACCTCTAACTATCCTCAAGTCGGTTTACCTGTCGCTGGTTACGAAATCCATCAAGGGCGTTCTCGGCTGATTGACTCAGAAACTACGGATAATAAGTCTGCCTATCAACCCCTATTTGATGACCCCGGTTTAGGGTTAGTCGATATCACTCAATCGATTTGGGGAACCTATCTCCATGGTTTATTTGATAATGGTCCCTGGCGACGGGCGTGGTTGAATCAACTGCGACATCAACGTGGACTTGCGTCTTTGCCAACGGGTATTCCGGACTATCGAGAGCAGCTCGAAGTGGTTTTGAATTCCTTAGCCGATAGCGTCGAGGCTCATTTAGATTTAAGCACTATTATACCTAACTTGGGGTGAGTTAATCACTAAAACCTGTTCATGAGTGTTACCATTCGATTTTTACCCGATGATGTCACCATTAATGCAGAAGTAGGAGAACCGCTACTGCAAGTGGCTCAACGCGCTGGCGTTTTCATTCCCACAGGATGCCTCATGGGTTCCTGTCACGCTTGCGAGGTTGAAATTAACGACGGAGAAACGATTTGTGCCTGTATCTCGGCTGTACCACCGGGTCAGGAACAGCTTACGATTAATCTCTATAGTGATCCATTTTGGTAAGTTTTGGTCATTGGTCATTGGTCATTGGTCATTTGTCATTGGTCATTGGTCATTGGTCATTGGTCATTGGTCATTTGTCATTGGTCATTTGTCATTGGTCATTTGTCATTGGTCATTTGTCATTGGTCATACTCGCTTTCATCGAGAAGCAAGCTATAGCAAGTCGCTCTGGTGTATTTACAACTCTCGTACCTGAAACTGAGTCCAGATGGGATGTTCGTACAAACAAAGTGTAACTAGACCAGCGCGAAGCGCTATACGTCATTTGTTGAATTAAGGACAAGCTGTTAGAGTTGTCAGATTGTCTAAAGAAAAAGAAGAAGATGGCAATATGACCGAATTATTCGGGGTATTGTTGATATTAAGGTTTGCCAAATCGACAACCAAAAATGTCCCACCGAAATTATTTAGCAAGTACCCCGTACTGGAGAAATCCTCTAAACTTGTATTATCCTGCAAGTTTAAGCAGAATGTGCTAGGAGGCGTGGCGCTCGCATGGAAATTAACATCGCCACTGTTTGATAAGGTATTCCCCTGAACATCAGCAATTATCCGGCTATCGACAACAGTCTGGATAAAAATGTTCTGAGACAGACTATTTTCAACAGTGTTGTCCGTAAGGGTAATCTGTTGAGTGCTACCGACAGCCGCTAAGATGTTAATCCCTTGCTGACCACTATTCGTAATCCTATTCTGTGTAACGGTTAACTGTTGCGTGCCACCATTGGCTGTCGCTAGATTAATACCCATTTGATTATTATCGTCGATCAGGTTGTTGCTAATCGTCCCATTTTCCAGTCGGGCATTGTTCTCCCCAAAGAAGCCAAGACGCAGGTCAATTCCTTCATCCCCATTCCCCCGGATAGTATTCTCTGAAATGGTCAGATTATAAACAATTGCAGTATTATCCAACGCCATAGCAATGCCATCCCCTCGAACGGGTGAAACACCGCCATTATTTTCCAAGGTATTTCCGGTAATTGTCACAGTGTTAGCTACGGCATCTCCACTAAAGCTTAAGAGAATAGCATCGTTAAAATTATCGCTAATTTGATTATTATTAGAAATGCTTAGATCAACTTGCCCGGTTGTGTTGACAACCGCGATACCTTGTCCAGTCGGTACAGTCTCACCATTGGGTAATTTAATGTCCCGATCCGAACCCGTATTGGTAATTGTATTATTTGCGATCGCGACGGTTCCAGTCACATTATTTAAGGCTATGCCTTGATTGGTTGCTTGACGAATTGTATTTCCCTGAAACGTCAAACCACCCAGATTTTGCCCAAAAATACCACTGTCTTGGGCATCGATAATCGTGAATCCGGAAATTGTGAATTGTCCGCTGGGTGAATCTGTCAGTTCAATGCCAAAATTTGGAGTAGTAATTTCACTGCCTTGATTCGCGGCAATTGTCACCGTCCCTGTGACATCATTTATTGAGATACCATGGGTATCATTGACGGGATCAAGAATTGTAATAGTGCTATCGGTTATCTCCACTGTACCCGTTACAGTGTCCAGAGAAATGCCTCCTGTCGTCGAATTAGAACTAATTAGCGTACTATTCGCGATCGCAAGATTATTTACCTGATTTCCCTGGAACGCAGAACCCCCAGCGCTGCTAACTTCCAGTCCCGAAAGCATTACAGTATCTGTCGCATTTTCTAACAAAATTCCGGCGACGCCATTAGTAGCCGTAGTAATCTGACTCCCTTCATTAGCGTTAATATTGAGCTTGCCACTAATATCTGTGGCTGAAATACCATTTTCAGTCGGATTCGTCACTGTAATCGTGCTATCGCTAATATTGACCAGTCCACTCACTTCATTGAAACTAAGTCCATGCTGGTTAGAATCAATACTGGTTAAAGTACTATCCACAATCTCTAGATTATTAATCCGATTCCCTTGAATCACTGCTCCTACGGTACTACTAATCGTGAATCCAGACAGTCGTACTGAACCCATCGTATCCTCAACTAACACACCTGAAGTTCCTGCTGAAATCGTCGTGATTTCACTCCCTTGATTAGCGGCAATCGTCAGCTCACCTGTTACATTTCTCAGTGCAATCCCTTGTTCAATAGGATTCACCACGGTAATTGGACTATCACTAATATTAACCACGCCGCTGACTCCATCAAATGTAATGCCACTGGTGTCAGAATTACGGCTCGTTATACTACTATCCATTACCTCGATCCTGTTAACAGTCGTACCCTGAATAGCGGCTGAACCTGTACTACTCATATCAAGCCTAGCCAGCGTCACAGAACCGGGAATATCCTCTAGAAAAACTCCGGCGTTTCTCGTCGAAGCTGTGGTAATTTCACTCCCCTCATTCGCCATAATAGTGAGACTGCCATTAACGTTAGTTGCAGCAATACCATGTTGACTAGGATTGGTCACCGTAATGGTACTATCGCTAATATTAACGACACCGTTGACTCCATCGAATTTAATTCCATCAGTGTCGGACTCTCGGCTAATTAAGCTTCCATCTGTGACTGTAATATTATTAACGTTTGTGCCAATAATAGACGCTACTCTATCCCCGGTAATCACACTATTGGTTAGAGTAATTGTCCCGGTTATATTTTCTAGCCAGACACCAGCTTGTGTCGAACTTGTAATCTGAGTATCTCGAATCTCAGCATTACTAATATTAATTGCTTCAATACCGGAACCCTGAGCATTAGTAATGGCAAACCCGGATAACACCGTATCATTGCCCATCGTTACCGTACCCCCAATCTGGGGAACTGTTCCACTCCCCGACTGAGGTAACGGAATGCGACCAAATGTTACCGTTTCAATCTCTTGTACTGGCGCTGTAGACAAAACCGACACACCATCAGGAATCGTAAATCCCGGAATTTCAGGCGGCGTTGTTCCTTGCACATATACAATCTGATTCGCCTGGGCTGCATTCAGCGCTTCTGCCAGAGTACCAAAGGGATTTTCAGCCGTTCCATTCCCCCCAGTTGCTTGTAAGTTTACCTGCTGGAAAAAATAAGGTTCACCTGTTAATGGGTTCGTCGCCTGAATAGTCGTGGATTCCTCGAACGGTTCCCCAACATCAGTTTGTCCATCGACGGTAATACTTGCAGTACGCATCACCGATTCCCCCATTCGCGCCCAAACTGCATTTCCTTCCCGTTTCCCAGCCGCCGGAGTTCCGCCCCAACTTGCTCCCAGATTAAACAGAACATTTGTACCAAATAACTCATCTTCTTGAAACGCCACACCCAAATTCAGATAATTGGTGGGACGAATATCCAGGCGAAGTCGCCACCCCAAACTCCCCTCTGTACCCGCAGCATCATAATAATAAAGTCCTGCATATCCTCGCAACTCACCCGTTGTCCCCCATTGCGCCAATCTCGCCCCAGCTTCCAGATCAACCCCAGTCATCGCAGCTTCTAAATGGCGCACTTCCTGACGTTCTCGTCGGGCTTGTTGGACTAAAAAGTGATCCTGGAAGAAAATATCTGTCAGTTGTAATCCTGTATCAACAATTCGTTCTTCAACAACTTTGCGAGTATCTCCAATCGGCAGATAACCATTCACCCGAACATCCCAAATTGAGCCTAACGTTTCCAATCCGATGCCCAATTGATGAAAGGTCGTTTTACCTGTATGACGATTATCATACGCCAGATACCCACCAAAAATACGGTTAGCTTCTGGGGTGTAAAAACGATGTCCCAAGAGAATATTACCGCCCCAGTTTGCCGTATTATCGAGCAGCAACTGTCCTTGAATAAACGTCAGTGTCCGACCCGGAGTTTGTAGCAAGGGAACAAAGCCCTCAAAGCGGGTAAAGCCGTCGTAGCCAGCACCTGAGGTGTTATAACCAATACCTACGCGGGGGGTAATTCTCAAATCCGATGCTGATCCGAGTGGGGTGTCCGAGTCCCCGTTTAATTCTTGGGCTTGGGTGGCGGTTGATATAATACTTAGAGTAAAGAATAATGCATACCATAAAAAATACAGGTTGCCTATTTTATGCATAAGTGGTGGCTCTCAGAGTCTGACATTAAATCGACTCCTTTCTTAGCATAAATTTTCTCAAGTTAGGGTGATCGATATCTGGCATGACGAGGCTTGGGGATTAAATATAGTAATAAAGGTGCGTGGGTGTATGTCAACGCAAGTAGGTTAAACCCTTGGAACGAAACCAAACGAGAGCGGGTGAGCGCTTCCAGGTGCGTTACGCTTTGCTCTCCGCACGATGGCGGCGTGACCCAGCTAAAATGATGGAATAGATTTTATAGTAATCAATACCTCACATCATCATGATTCGTCTGCCCACCCAATCCAATCCCCCAGATTCTCCCCGGCAAACCTTGCCGACAATGTATGATTTACCTAGTGATAATCCGGAGGACCCTGGATTGCCCGATGAGTTTCACTTTTTTCAACCCCTTTTACTGCTTTTAACTTTTCAACCAACGAATTGGAATTGGGAGCAGGTGTTTTCTGCCTGCGATTTGAATCTGTATTACGATGTTAATCATACTCACTGGTACAAGCGTCCCGATTGGTTTGGCGTTGTGGGGATTCCTCGCTTGTATGAACAGCGAGATTTGCGCTTAAGTTATGTGATTTGGCAAGAAGAAATTAGTCCCTTTGTCGTGGTGGAGTTATTATCTCCGGGGACGGAGGATGAGGATTTTGGACGGACAATACCCCAAGCCGGAAGTCCACCGACAAAATGGCAGGTGTATGAACAGATTTTGCGGGTACCGTACTATGTGATTTTTAGCCGCTATACCTTGGAATTGCAAATCTTCCATTTAGTTGAGGGGAATTATCAACGGGTGAATTTAACTGATAATCGGTTGGTCATACCCGAATTAGGGTTAAGCTTGGGATTATGGTCAGGACGGTTTCGTGAGATTAACGGACGTTGGTTGCGATGGATGACGCCTTCCGGCGAGTTGATTCCCACGGATAATGAGCAGGCTGTATTTGCTGAACAACGGGCAATCGCCGCCGAAGAACGCGCCCAACAGGAAGCTGAACTCGCTCGATTAGCTGAAGAACGCGCCCAACAGGAAGCTGAACTGGCTCGATTAGCTGAAGAACGCGCCCAACAGGAAGCTGAACTCGCTCGATTAGCTGAAGAACGCGCCCAACAGGAAGCTGAACGCGCACAATTAGCTGAAGAACGCGCCCAGCAATTGGCGCAACGGTTGCGAGAATTAGGTATTGATCCAGATAATGTATAGGGCAAGATTAGCTGTCGTGCATTTAAATTGGGTATGAGTAGCGAGCTTTCCGGCTCGCACACCAATGATTTCGCCATTGATGAATGTTATGCTCCTCGTATTCTGGTGGGCATTTAAATTGGGTATGAGTAGCGAGCTTTCCGGCTCGCACACC
>NZ_JAVKBY010000094.1:0-18926 GCF_040222985.1 Coleofasciculus sp. F4-SAH-05 | reverse complement strand
AAAACCGATAACCCTGTACAAACCCATGACCTTGTACAAAGGAAAATATCGGGTTGAATCCACCCGATTACCCCACAGAGACTATAGCGCAAATGGCTGGTATTTCGTCACCATTTGTACACGCGATCGCACGTTTTTCTTTGGTGATGTAATATCAGGAGAAATACACCTATCCAAGATTGGGCAAATCGCCCAACAATGCTGTGCAGAAATTCCCACTCATTTCAAATATGTGTGTATTAATGCCTATGTGATCATGCCCAATCATATACATGGAATTATTGTAATCGACCGCCCACATAATACAGAGACGCGCCATGGCACGTCTCTACACCAATCCCCAACCCAGTCAAAAGATTCTGCCAACAAATTTGGACCACTAAAGCCAAATTCATTGCAATCTATCGTCAATGGTTACAAATCATCTGTCACTCGCTGGTGTAGGCAAAACGGTCACGAATCTTTTGCTTGGCAACCGCGATTTTATGACCACATCATTCGCGCTGATGGCTCATTAGACCGAATTCGAGACTATATTATCAATAATCCGGCTAAGTGGGAAGACGACAAGGATAATCCCGCCAATTTGTGGATGTAAACAATCATCAGGGAAAACCCACAACCCCGTCAAAATACTAGGGCATTGTAAACTTTTGTAGTAAATGCGTAAACTTCTGAGAATAGTCCAGATAATAGATTTAGACGATATCCCAATCCCAAGGGGGATAGTGGCAGACAAAATCATCTAAATTTTGGATAAATAAACGCTATGCCTATCAATATCGCACCATCCACTATACCCAACGGTTTCGTCATTGATGAAATTCTCGGCAATCTATTTGGGTTCGGTTCTGTAGTCAAAGGTAACGGTGACTTTGATGGAGATGGGTTTAATGATTTCCTGATTAGTGCGCCGGGAGCTGGTTCGGGTTTGGGTGAACTTCATGTCGTTTTTGGCAGCAATGATTTAACCACTTCTTCTACTCAGACTATTTCCCTAAATTCCCAATTTTCGCCGCAAGTATCAGTAAGTATTGGCAATATTAATGGTGATGGCACAGATGACATCATTATTGGTGATCCTTTTGCTAACAACACAAATAATCAAGGTCGAACTTATGTCCTTTATGGTGATATAAGTCGGTCTATAGCTACCGATGTAACCAGCTTACTAGGGCAAGGCTTTACTATTGTTAATAGCGATAGTAATGCAAATATTTCAGACGCATTAGGATGGTCAGTTAGTAGCGGAGATATCGATGGTGATGGCACAGATGATGTGATTATTGGAGATCCGGCTGCTGATTCTAATAATGGAAATGTTCATGTCATCTTCGGTACAAATCTTAATGGTGGTCACTCAGGTACATTCGATATTAGTACTGCTCCTCCTACCGATTTTCTGACCTTTAGCGATCCTAATCCTAGTCCTAACCCAAAAGGTTTAGGATTCTCAGTGGGAAGTGGAGATATCAATGGAAACAATAAAGATGATGTAATTATCGGTGCGCCTGATACTAATAATTTCAATGGGGAAACTTATGTAGTCTTTGGCAATGGCACACGCGGGAGTATAGCTACGTCTACTACAAGTTTAACTGGTGCCAATGGTTTTATATTTCAAGCCGCTTCACAAGAAATATTAGGCTGGAAAGTCAGTAGCGCCGGCGATATTAACGGAGATAGCAATGACGACTTCATTGTTACTGCACCTTCACCAGTCATTGTTACTGCACCTTCACCAGCTCTCAATCTTCAAGGTCGCGCTTATGTCGTCTATGGCAACAACTCAGGCTTCCCATCAACTCTGACTACTAGCAGCATAATTAATGGTACTGGTACAGATGGCTTTTATATTGATGGTCTGAATAACAATGACTTCTTAGGTTACGCAATTAGCGCCGCCGGAGATGTCAATGGTGATGGAATTGATGATTTCCTGATTGCCGCACCTTATGCAGATACCAATAGTCTCAACGATTCTGGTCAAGTATATGTAGTTTATGGTCGTCAAGGAGGCTTTGGCTCAAATCCAAAACTTGATCTTAATAGTTTAGCACCAGATCAGGGTTGGTTCGTTGAAATTGATGGTCTTGCAGCTAATGATTTAACTGGGTTTTCAGTAAGTGATGCCGGAGATGTAAATGGTGATGGAATTGATGACTTTTTAATTGGTGCACCCGGTACTAACGGTGGTGTGGGTACTACTTATGTTGTCCTTGGTCAAGAAACCGATAAACCCATTCCAGACACAACCGTTGTTGATATCACAGGTGCTTACCCCTTAATTGGAGAAAGGCGCACATTTATAGTTAGCTTCGACAACGTCGCCTCTTCTCCCGGAAATGTCGGTTATGCTCCTTTTGTCAATTTGTACCTCGATACCACTGGTACTGATGGGATGGCTGATGACAATGGGGTAATGACAGATACTTATGATGGTCTTACCCTGATTCCTAACGGCATACGATACATTCTTGACCAAGATATTTCATCGGTTGTTGACCCTGATACTGGTAATACGATTAGCGATGGGTTGCATTCGGTTCCTCTGAGTGTTTTGGGGATACAACCAATATTAGCAACCATCTACCTTGATAACTCTGGAAATCTTGTAGTAGATCATCCTTATGCTGGCACAATCGAAGTTCCATCAGGATTTAATCAAGGAGATACATTATATGTAATACCCTTACCTCAAGGTAGTTTTACCCCAGATCAACCCGATGCTAAACTTGAAATTGACGTTCAGATCAGTAATTTAGCTGACTATAATCAGCCGCTCAAGCTCTCTACTAGCGGTGGTTTCCGGTTGGGTGCAAATGCCGTATCGAACAGTCAGCCAATTGATCCAATAATGGAATCAAATGACGACGTTACCGAAAATTATTTAAAACCGCTGCTGTACCGAATTCGGAAACACTACACAGGTCCGGAAAACGAAACTGTCACTGGAGAAAACTTCAGTAAACAGTACAATATCTCAGTGGGTATTGCGCCGGGACAGACAATCGATAACCTGGCAATTCAGGATATTTTGCCCGATAATCTCCAGTTTAAGAGTGTTGTTAGTACGAGTGGCGGTACACCTACTATAACTAAAACTCCCCCTGGTTCAGGTGGTACTCTAATTGCTGCCTTTCCTAATCCTGTAACAGGTAATGCCAGCCTCAATTTTGATTTCTATATCCCACTCTTAGACAACAGTACTACTGACGTTATCAACCCTCAAACTGGGAATGCAGTTACTTCAACAGATATCGCTAAATTAGATCCAAGTCTTGTATGGAATCCGCTAGATCCACGAGATGGTCAACCTTTCGCCGGACCCTACAATCCTCCAGATAATACTGCCACCACCTTCATTGAACCCAATGCAACTCATACTCTATATGATCGGTCACTCGCTATTCAAAAAACCTGGAATCGAGTATTACCAAATGGTGATACCAAAGCACTAGGATTAAGTCCGGGAGATGTGATTGAATACACCATGAATTTCCAGGTGTCTGATTATTTCGCCTTCGGGAATGTCAATATCAATGATATATTTTCCGATGGTCAGAAATTCGATACCAGTTTCACCCCGACTTTTACAATTAACGAGCATAATGTCGTTACTACCGGTTCATTTACCAACTCTGGAGACTTCACTTTTGTCGATCCAAGTGGGGGTAGTAGTGGCACAGTTAACTTAGATATTTCTCAAGCGTTATTGTCATTAGCTCCACAGTCTAATCCTAATGATAAATTATTAGGTGGGAATATTTTTGACTCAGGTGGTTATGGTGCTACTTTTGGTGCAACTACAGGGCAAATAAAATTCCGCACAGTAATACAGGAAGATTTTACGGGAAGTTTTCCTGATACATCGGTTGACAATGGTGACTTTTTCAGGAATAATGCCACAATTACAGGGGATGTTTTAAATGTTAATCCTGGTCAAAACTTCGCTCCTCATATCGACACTGGAAATAATTTACCTTTCAATGAGTCAGATTCTAGTAGCACATACTTCTACTTACCTCGTGGTAAATTTAATAGCAATTCGGGACAAGATGATGGCTATGAAGTAAGCGTTTTTCAGATTAAGGACAGTGATGGGAATCTGAAAACTGGTAATACTGTTGTAGCTGGGGATGAAGTTACTTATCGGATCAAATATACTCTGCCTTTTGCCGACATAGAACAGCTAAAATTTACATCTTTCCTTCCTTTACCTGTTTTCAATGAAAGTCTCAGTCGATTAGATATAACAACGGTACACAGTGGACCACCTGTTTTAGAGCAAATCGTTTATGGTCCGATGGATACGCTTAGCGTCAATCCAATCATACCCTCGACAGGTCCAAATCTTTCTGTTGGGCGTCAAAACAATTCTTTGCTGTTCAACTACGGAAACTTTGACGATCCTGGCACCGTTGCACCCCAAACTATTGACCTTCTCTATACCTTAGAAGTAGGAGATCAGGTAACCGAAAATAACCTGTTACTAACTAATCTGGTTTATGAACAAGAGGGTAGTACCAATGGTGGTTCTCGCGCCTTTGCTAAATATGCCTTACTTGAATTAGCGCAACCAGAACTCAAGATTACTCAGGGTGTAGTCGCAACCAGCGAAGCTAATGCTGTGTTTAGCGAATTTTTCCCTGTTATTGGAAATTCTCCCAATCCTCCCACCCTTGGATTTACTGCTCCTGGAACCCCAGGGGTAAGATTCACTGGAACAATTGACTCCGAGACTCTTAGCACCACTAATTATTTCGATAGTGATATAACGGCTGATTTGAGTGATGCTTTGAATAGTAATCCAGCTCATAATGGAGATAATAATTTAATAGCGGATTTAGTCACCTATGCCATCATTCTGGAAAACACTGGCACAAGTCCTAATGGTGCATTTGATGTACTGATTAAAGATAATCTGCCCACAGGATTAAAGATACCCATCGGCGGGCTAAATCTTCAAGTGGCTTATGGGAATGGTGCTTTGATTAATTCCAGTGACATTGAGTTTTTAGGCGGTGGTCCTGACGGAATAAGCGGTACTCCTGATGATCTCTTTGGTAATGGGATTCGCTTAAATGATTCTGCTACAGGTGCGATCGCCGCTTATAATTCTACCAGTGGCGATAACGTTGTAGTCATAACTTACGACTTAGAAGTAGATGATAATCTTGCCGACGAGACGATCATTACCAATAAAGCCATTTTAGAAGAATATTCCAGTTCTGAAGGTGGTGCTAAATTCTTACCTGGCTCTCAGTCGCTGACGGATGATGCTCAAGTCAAAACACAACCTGATCTTCAAGAACAATTTCATACATTTCTAGATTTGTTAGATGGTATGCCAGGTAATTTACCAGAAAACACTGGTGTTACAGGTGCTGCAGGTGAAACGTTTACAGCCTTGCCTTACCTGGGGAGTGGTGACTTAACCTACAATGTGATTGTGAACAAAGGAGCATTGACAGTATATGATTCGACATCAGGAGTCAACAATCTATTCAATCCTTTTGATTCAATAGATTTAACTAATCTTGAGTTTCAGGTTAAACCATTTTTAGGGTTCTTGTTCAACGGAGGCTATACCGTTAGTGTCGAAGTATCTGACTCAGATACTACTAATAATCCGGCGGGTATAGATTTTGATGTCCAAGATACTTTTGACTTTACGATTGATCTGCTTGGAAAAGTAACCAACAACGACATTATTGGTGCAACAGTCTTCTTCGACGCCAATCGTAACGGAGAATTAGACAACAACGAATCCTTCGCTATCACCGATGCCCAAGGCTCCTTTACCTTTACCGATGACTTACTTATCTATGACACCAATAGTGACGGAATTCTCGACATCTCTGAAGGTCAAATCGTCTCCCTGGGTGGAATTAACACCGCCACAGGATTAACACAAGACACCGCCTTCATCGCCAGCCCTGATGCCTCTGTAGTAACCCCATTAACTACTGTCATCGCTGAATTAATCCGACGCGGATTGACGCAACAGCAAGCCAATGATTTATTCACTAACGCCTTCTCAATTCCCAATACCATTGACATCAATACCTTCAATCCCGTAGAGGCGATCAATAATAATCAAACTGATGCCGTTACCGCCTATACCGCCCATAGCCAAATCGCCATCTTAATCAGCCAAGCGGCTACCATTGTTTCACACTTCGCCAACGCCTCCCCAAGTCAAATCCTGGATAATCTGGTAGGGGCAATCGCCAATAAAATCCAAAGTGGTATACCCTTAGATTTAACGAATCCTACCCAATTGGAACCGATTATCACCAATGGCGCGGGAATTCCAGCTGGAAACACCAGCCTTATCCAAGGATTCGCTCAAATCATCGCCGCCGCCAACCAAACTATTCAGGATTTTGCGAATACGTTGCCCATAGAATCTCTGGAAGTGCAATTTGCCAAAGTAGAAAAGGTGGCATTGGCTGAAACCAAACAAGATATCCAAGATGTTCTCAACGGAAATAAAACCATTACCCAAGCCATAGAAGAGAACACGGGTACAGCTTTACAAAACCAGATTGATACAGCACTTGTCTTCAGCGCCGATCCTACTGATATTGCTCTGACGAATACTGCAGTCGCCGAAAATTTACCGATTGGTGTAGCCGTTGGTACTCTTTCTTCTGTAGATTCTGAGTTAGGAGAAACCCATTCCTATAGTTTAGTTTCTGGCACAGGAGATACGGACAATAACGTATTTGAAATTGTCGGCAATACCCTAAAAACCAAAGCCTCCTTCGATTACGAAACCCAGAATTCCTATAACATTCGCGTCCAAACCTCTGATGGTAATGGTGGCATTTTCTGGAAGGAATTTACAATTGGTGTCACCGATGGAAACGAGATTCTCGAAATTGTCGGGACAGAAAAATCGGATATTCTTTTTGGTACTCCTGACAACGATATCATTGATGGTTTAGGTGGAAATGATACCATCTACGCCAATCAGGGTGATAACACCATCTATGGTGGTACTGGAATTGACCGGATTGACGCCGGTGACGGTAATAATTTCATCGATGCTGGTGCTGGAAACGATACCATCTACGTGGGTAATGGCGACAATATCATCTATGGTGGTACTGGAATTGACCGGATTGACGCCGGTGATGGGGATGATTTCATTGATGGTGGGGATGGAAATGATACCATCTACGCCAATCAAGGGAATAACACCATCTATGGTGGTACTGGAATTGACCGGATTGACGCGGGTGATGGGGATGATTTCATCGATGCTGGGGATGGAAATGATACCATCTACGCCAATCAGGGTGATAACACCATCTATGGTGGTACTGGAATTGACCGGATTGACACGGGTGACGGTAATAATTTCATCGATGCTGGGGATGGAAACGATACCATCTACGTGGGTAATGGCGACAATATCATCTATGGAGGTGTTGGAATTGACCGGATTGACACGGGTGACGGTAATAATTTCATCGATGCTGGTGCTGGAAACGATACCATCTACGTGGGTAATGGCGACAATATCATCTATGGTGGTTTAGGCAACAATACTATTTGGCTCGGTGGCGGTCAAGATACGGTTATCCTAGAATTAGGCGATGGCTTCGATAGCATCCACAACTTCCAACTGGATCAAACCATCTTCCAACTCGGATCAGGTTTAACCACAGATGATCTGTCTATCTTTGATAGCACAAATGGAGCAGAAATTTTTGCCGGTAGCGATCGCCTAGCTGTGGTAAATTGGACGCAAGCTAGTGTCATCCAAAACAATCTCTCCAGTATCTTTGTCTAATCAGATCAGCTAAGTAGGTGGGACGAATTAAATGTAAAACGCACATCACTAAAAGCATTAGGGTGAAAGTGACATGACCATTGTAGAGACGCGCCATGGCGCGTCTCTACTTGAAAGACACTCAGGATAAAATGAAAGAGTATTTAGAGAAGGGTGTCCGCTTAGGTTGGTTAATTAATCGGAAATTTAGGCAAGTTGAAATTTATCGCCCCGGTCAAGAGATTGAAGTGCTTGAATCTCCGTCTACCCTCTCCGGGGAAACTGTACTACCTGGATTTGTCCTGAATCTTGAGTCTATTTGGTAATATTCAATCTTTAATTTAATTTAATATCCTGATAGGGGATAGGGATTTCTATGGAGTTTGACTTGCGAAAGGCGATCAATGCAATTTCAGATGTTGTTCAGAACCGACCAATCCCTCTTCGCGAATTTGATCAAATATACATGAAGGTCGCCGATATGGTGATCCAAGCAGAGTACGTGGCTCGTGTTTTTGACAGCAAGGATGTTGTATTTGTCGGGGATGGTGATGGGATTGCCCTGTCTGCTGCTCATTTGAAAGCCCAAAACGTCATCAATTATGGACCAAAGTCAATTACTTTACTTGATTTTGATGAGCGGATCGTCAATTCCGTGCGGCGATTCGGCGAGAAGCTTTACCCTAAGATTGAGATTTCAGCCTATCTTTATAATGTGGCAGACGCGCTCCCCCAAAAGCATTTTGGTATGTATGATGGATTTCATATCAATCCGCCTTGGGGAGCAAGTAACAGTGGAGAAAGTGTTATCGCTTTTTTCGAGCGCGGCAGTCAGGCAACTAAGGAAAAAAGCCTGGGCATCGTTGTTATAGCGGACGATCCTGATCTAATGTGGACTCAGGAAGTATTACGCGATACGCAACGCCGTGCGCTTGAACTTGGATATGTAGTGTCCGAACTGCTGCCACAATTGCACTCTTACCACCTAGACGATGCCCCTGATCTGCGTTCATGTTCTTGTTTGTTTCGTCGTATTGATCCCAGTCTTATGGAAACAACATCAGAACCTCTTGAGTTGGCAAGACTTGAGAATTTCTACGGTAAGAATTCTCCATTGCGCTTTCGATATGTACGTGAGCGGACGAGGCTGAACCCAGGAAGAGAATCGGATCAGCTTTACATACTTGAAAAACTTGAGGTGAACCATGGACGACTCGATTAAAAAAGCCGGTCTGATATTTATGAAAGTCGGTTTGCACGCGCAAGAAAGCATCGAAGATATCGTTAAGCGGAAACAACGCGAGTTTGAAGAGGCAGGTTCAATTTTTTGGGGCTATGGCGGTAATACCTGCCATCCTCTGACTATGGTTCAACCGTTTGCCAAAGAGGTGGAAGAAAGCGGCAACCAAGTTCTCATTGTTATGCAAAAAATAGACTCTAAGCATGCAGCCCCGCCAGAAATTGCTAAGCAGTATTCCGATGACGGTGTGAATTGGCAGCCAATTCCCAAAGGCATAGAAGTTCGCGGGTCTCGTTATGCGTTGGTTCTGGATGAGCTGCGGGTGGAGGAATTCGACTTGGCTCTAGGCGAATTACAGGTTGGAGTGGGTCCTAGCCGTGGGCGTAAAGCCGATAAGTATTTGATTGGTCAGGTAGACAAAGGATGCTTTCATTACAAGCATCGAGAGCTATTAGATTCACACAATGAACAGGTTGTAAAGCACATTGAGCTTGTTGCTCGCGTTAAGGAACCTTATGCAGTTCTCCTGAGAAATTAACTTGATGGTAAATAAAGCAAAGTACCAGTTTTGCTCCGTAAGTCATTGATGTAGGAAGCAAAGCCCTGCTTGACTGATTCAAAATCAGCCGGGGCTTTTACTCCGAAGACTATTTTCAACGTCTTATCAACATCAGGTTTGGCTCTTACACGTTCTTGAATGAGGGCAAATTGATAGTCCGCTAACATAGAGAATAGCACTTCTATCGAGACTACACGACCTGTTAGCGCTTTGGAGATATCAGCAACAGAATCATGAGAACAAAGCGCCTTTAGAGAGCGTTTGTCGCCTGTAGTTATGAGTATGTTGCTATTATTAGCACCCACTGCGAACAATAGAGCTTCTCCAGTATCAATATCAGGAACAGCGTTCAGTGTGTCAAACACATCCGGGTTTGCCAATCCAGCACCCACTGCCAATCCAGCATCCAGTTGATTAGAGGTTCTTAGGAATGCTTCCAATCTAGTAGCACTTTCTTCATCTTTACAAAGCTGCAAGCGATTTTTAGCAGGTAAGAGCTTGTATTTAGCCGTTGCAAGTACACTAACATTGGTGGAGGTACAGTTAAATAGAGCTAAGGCTTCATTCAGCAACCCGTAACGAGCGAGTTTGAGCAAGGCATCATTATCGATTGCAAGTGACTGGTTCATGAGCTACCATAAAGCAACGTATGAACTAGCCACCCGCTCAAATTCAGCGTAAGAATCAGTAATCCTAGTCAGAAATTCAATAGTATCCATTGGTAGTGCTTCAGGGTTAATGCCGCCCCACATCGCTTCACTAATTACAGCCGAGGCAGGTAGGTTCTCTCCCTGCAAAAACTTTGCAGCCTCAATGCCAATACCCCATTGACGAGACTGATTCGCAAAATTCAATACGATGTGTCCGGGATCGATTTTGTTTGCCGTACCAAAATTATATGCAGTATCCGCCAATTCCCTAAAATTAGCCTGACTTGCCAAAGAATAAGTTGCTTCTGTCCTACCGTTTAATAACTCGATCGCAAACTTATCTGCTGCACGCTCATCCAAATCATTATCCTTTGAGATATATAAATCTTCACTTAGTTTCTCATCGACTAATATGTCACCCGGTAGTACATGCCCAAGCACTATGTGGGCAATTTCGTGAGCCAAGATAAAGAGTTGCCATGCCCAAAGGGGTGACGCTTTTGATAAGATAATGACTGGTCGATCGCTTGTATAAACCACCATGCCATCCATCTTCGCCACACCTTGACCGAGTTGTGCTAAATAAACCACAGGTACACCATGAGACCAGCAACTCATCAACAAATTTCTCAGCCCCAGCCATTTACCTGGAAAATCAGCAAGCACCTCTTGGCGGAGATTGGCAGCACTACCTACAAACGGACTGAATTTCACCCTTGCAGCTACTGCTACAGATTCAGCAACGCTAACAGCAATTGATGTGGCAGCCGTTAAGTTCTTTGACTGGTTCGGAATTGATCGCTTATACTTAATTTCTCGTCGCCGAAGCGATTCTACCTGCGGATTGGCAGCGAAAAGAGGACTAGCACGAAGACCCAATCGTTTTGCCAGAATTGCCGCAATCTCCGATGATACTGTGGCATCCGATAAAACTTCTGGTGTCACCCACTCCGGCAGCAAGAGATTTTGCAGGCTGCGCGGGAAGCCAGCAGACTCTAGTGACCCCAAAATCATATCAATCTGGCGATCAGGCGTGGTCAAGTGAATCTCCTGCGATGTAATCTGTCTTTTTGTTTAGCCCTTTCAGTCCTTATGATAACCATAAGCAACATTCCTTCACCTGCTGGTATGATTTAAGCACTTGGAGACGCATATGACAATGAGCAAGTTGCCGCCGGCATTCTGCTGGACAAAAATGGGTACAGAGGCTAGCGAAGAGTTGACAGCAATTATCCGCAGGAAGGAATGGGAACGGCAATTAGGTAACGGGTACTTTTTATGGGGGATTGGGCAGTCTCTGGGTAAAAATGCTCAAGTTGCTGCCCGTGACATACTGTCTTTGCCTGCGATTTTTTCTCCGATGCCCAGCAAACCAAAGATGATCGACGTGGCACCGACTGAAGTAGTCTTGTGGAACGCTTATGTTGACACACAAGGACAAACACGAAAATTACCAATTCACTACTTTGTCACCAGCCGTGCGTCTTTGCCTTCTGGCAGAAAAAAGGAGAGCCATTATGCGTTGGCGTGTTTCTCTGACAGGAAATTAAATGTCCAGCAAGACGATATACGCATCTGTCCGAGTCATCTTCGTAACATTACAACTAATAAGCCTCTTGGCTCATCACAGGTGACGGCTGTTGTACGTGTCTTGAGTCAGGTTGATGATAACTGTAATGCCAAAAGCTATTCCGTTAGCTTTACTACCGAACTCCGTCCGCCCTATTATGTACAACTAGCCCAGCCAGTGCTGCTGGATGCAAGCGAACTCGCTGAAATTAAAGCAATTTCAGACGTGGGTGATATCGAATCGTGGAGTACTTTAGTAAGACGTCTGCGTTCCCGTATAGTTGATCAGATAGATTGGGTTCAATGCACGCTGGACTTAGGTGAGATGTCTATGCCCCTTGATTGGGAGGACAGAGTAAATTTTTCAGATATTCAAGACTCTCCTTAAAATGATCCAATGCAAGCCAAAAGCTCACAAGCGAAAACCTATCAAGTTAAGCAAGTCCGTGCCATGATTCTCCAGTACCAGCTAGGAAGTGCGATCGCTCTCCACTAAAAATCAAGCTCTCAATTCCTCTAACACCAAAACTGCCAACCCTGGTAAAGAAGATAAACGCGCATCATTAGTCAAAAAAAACGAAGCACATTGACGAATTGCTGTAGCCATTTGAATTGCATCAGGCGTTCTCAAATTGTAAGCTGCCCGGAGTTGTGAAGCTTCCTCAGCAATAGCTACAGACACTTCGATAGTCGTAAAACCTTCTTCATTAAACAAGATGTCACGATATTGTTGAGCCAGTATTGTGTTCCCTCGCCGTAGAGGATAAACTAGCACTTCTAACAAAGTTATCACCCTCGGTTACAACCCTAAACTCACCGCGCACCATTGCCTCAAAAAAAGCGTCAGTCATCTCCAAGTAAGTCGGATTTTCCTCTATAAAGTAAATCAGTGGTGCACTATCCAAACCAACGACTTGCCCCTGTAACTGGGCTATCCATTCCATGAGTCTCGTTCCTGATTAACATAGTCTTGAGCATCCATGCCATTCCAAATTTCTTTACCTAGCCCTCGCAACTCCAAGATGCTACGTTTGGGCTTAGGTGCTAACGTCACTCGTTGATGAATTAAGCTGAACAATTCTTCTATCAGCTGCATTTGCTCATCAGGAGTAAGGTTTTCAGCTAGACGACGTACTTCATGATAAGTAGACATATACTTTCTGTTGTAATGCTCTTGCCCTAAGTCCAATATACACAGAGCGATCGCGTTTCTGTGTCGGTGTATGTGATCGCTCAGTCTTGATCATCTTCCACAAATAGCGCCTCCAGATCTCGATAACCGCCCACTACCCGCATCACCTCGATTCCATTTGGAACCAAACGATAAAAAGATAGTCCATAATACTCTCTATATCTCGGCTTGCTGTCGGTGTAATTCGGCAAACATTGCTCATCAATTAGCCTAAGCGCGACGCTGTTGCAATTTCTCTTGCAGCCCAATTATAACGGTTTCTGCGTCTAACAATTCGCCTCGTTCAGCCTCTTCAACTCCAACCATAATCTCGCGGCGTAATTCTTCAAAGCGTCCTTGATAAAGATTTTCTCGTTCCTGTAGCAGCTTAATACCAGCCAAGAAGACTTCATCAGTAGAGGCATACTTGCCGCTAGCAACCTGATTGTTGATAAACTGTTCCAGTTCTGGTGGCAATGTAATTGGCATACTCAAATCAGCTTTGGATTAACCTGCTGCTATTCTAACGCGATCGCATCTATACTTTCCCGAAGTGCGATCGCGCTTACTTTCAGTGGATGCGATCTTTCCCTGTTCGACGGTAGGGGCGCACAGACGTGCGCCCTTTATTATTGTCGTGCATCCTATATTTAACCAACTATAAGATCACAGCAATACTCAGTCTACTAAAATCGCGCGTTGGCGAAGCCTGTTCCGAAGGAACGTATCGCACAATACCCAATCAACAGGCGGTTGCGATCCCTAAATGCCTTATTCTCTCAGTCCACTATAACTATAATATTAAGCCTTGCATTTTTTCTGGTGATTCATAAGCGTAATCACGGTATTTGTAATTGAATAAACTTTTCTTCCTTTTCAGCTATAAAATCATTTTCCTTTTCTTCTTTCTGACTACCAATAAATATTTGTTCCTTTAATTGATAAGCAATTTCAGAAACCATGGGAATGCAGACCGAGTTTCCCACCTGCTTGTAACATTCTCCTAAATTTCCGTGGAGTTTAAAATTCCCTGGAAATCCCATAATTCTATAACATTCTTTAATCGTCAATTTGCGGACGGCGTTTTCTTCAGGAAGATAAATAAAGAATCGCCCCGATGTCTCTTGAGAAGGTATTGTAGGATGTATGCCTTCTACTGAATAAATTCTATTGGGTTGATGGTGAACCCTAGATAAATGATGAGTATTGGGTCTAACTCCTTTTTTCCAAATACTCTTATTATTCCGATATCCTACGAAAATTAATCCAGATTGCTGTTGTTTGGGTTGATCTATTAAGGTATAGCTGTCCGGCTCTAAATATTCAAAATTATCAGAATCTGATAGAAAATTTCTTAATTTTGCTCTAGAATTTATTGTTTTCAATTTATTAAAATTAAATTCTTTGTTCTTGGTAGCAACAATAATTATTCTTTCCCGGTTTTGGGGTACTCCAAAATCTTTAGAATTCAACAGGCTATAATTGACTTTATATCCCAAATCTTCTAAAGAGTACAAAATCACCTTTAGCGTTCTACCTTTATCTTGATGCATTAAATATTTTACATTTTCCAGTAGAATAACTGAAGGTTTTTTTTCTGCGATTATTTCACAAATGCGAAAAAACAATGTACCTCGTGTATCCTGAAAACCTTTTCTTTTACCACATATACTAAAAGGCTGACAAGGAAACCCCGCCGTTAAAACATCAAAAGCAGGAATACTATTAATGTCTATTTTTGTAATGTCACCTGCGGGTTTATCTGAAAAGTTATTAAAATATACTTCCTGACACTTGGGATCGATTTCACAAGAATATACGCATTCATAGCCCGTTCTTTCAAAGGCAATTCTAAATCCACCAATTCCAGCAAATAAATCAATAAATTTCAGTTTTTCCATCCCTGTTTTTCAGCAAGTTTGATTCTCTCATTATAAAACATGGTTGCACGTTCACGAAGCCCCAACAGGCAGCAAAGAAAATTATCCAGTCAATACGGCTCCGTTAAGACATCTAAAATCAGCTTCAGATTAACCGACTGCTATTCTAACGCGATCGCGCTTACTTTCAGTGGATGCGATCCTTCCCTGTTCGACGGTAGAGGCGCACAGACGTGCGCCCTTTATTATTGTCATGCATCCTATATTTAACCAGCTATAAGATCACAGCAATACTCAGTCTACTAAAATCTCGCGTTGGCGAAGCCTGTTCCGAAGGAACGTATCGCACCATGCCTTTGAGCGGTATGCTAGGTCTGCCGATTTCTTGCTAGACTCAGACTAATCCCTATCCTGTATCGAATTATGGCTTCTGTCGAGCAAGTAATGAAAGACGCTTTATCCTTACCCAGTCCATTGAGAGCGTTGTTGGCAGAGAAATTGGTTGAAAGTCTTGAATTTGATGTGGACGATACAGTGCAAACGCTTTGGCTCAATGAAGCTAAGCAGCGTCGAGATGAAATCCGCAGTGGTGTAGTTCAACCCATTTCTGGAGAAGAAGCATTAGCTCAAGTGAGGCGGCTTCTAGAGTCATGAAATACGTCTTTCATCCAGCAGCTTTGACGGAATATAGTGAAGCGGTTGAATTTTATTCACAGCGTCGGGTTGAATGAGCATCAGGCATTTATCAATGCGGTTGAAGAGACAATTTTTCGTATTGTTGACTCACCGACTCGTTGGGCATTTGTTGAAGAAGATATTCGTCGATGTCTGACGCGCAAGTTTCCTTATGGAATTTTATACACTGTCGAGGAGAATTACATTTTAATCGTAGCGGTTATGCATTGTAGCCGAGAACCTGGATACTGGAAAAAGCGCGTCACACACAAACCATCTGATGGATAAAATTGAAAATATTCGACGGTAGGGGCGCACCGACGTGCGCCATATATTATTGTCCTGCATCCTACATTTAACCAACTATAAAATAACAGCAATACTCACCCCACAAAAAACTCGCGTTGGCGAAGCCTGTTCCTAAGGAACGTATCGCACAATACCTTTGATCGGTATGCTAGGTCTGCCGCTTTCTTGCTAGACTCAGATCAGCTAGGCTATACTTGTACAATTAAGCCGACAGCTTTTAGGGATGAAAGTCGTAACGTTTACTGAAGCTAGAAATAAACTGAAAGCCATTTTGGATCGGGTGGTTAATGATGCTGACTATACTATAATTACCAGACGGGATGCTGATGATGCCGTCGTTATGTCCCTTGAGTATTTCAATAGTTTGCTCGAAACCGTTCATTTGTTAAAGTCTCCAACCAATGCAGCCCACTTAGAACGCTCCATTGCCCAATACAAACAAGGACAGGTAACAGAGAAAGATCTAGTAGATGAGTAATCGGAAGTTAGCCTGGACTGATGAAGCGTGGGAGGACTATCTTTATTGGCAAAATCAGGATAAGAAGACTCTTAAGAGGATTAATAAACTGATTAAGGCAACTAAAATTCTTCCCTTTGAGGGGATTGGCAAACCTGAACCATTGAAAGAAAATTTATCGGGATTTTGGTCACGTCGTATTGATGATACGAATCGTCTTGTCTACGCGGTAGATGATAATTATCTAACGATTATTTCTTGTCGCTATCATTATTAAGACAGTAGGGGCGCACCGACGCGCACCCTTTATTATTGTCGTGTATCCTATATTTAATCAACTATAAAATCACAACAATACTCACTCTACAAAAAATTCGCGTTGGCGAAGCCTGTTCCGGAGAGAACGTATCACACTCTACCCAATCAACAGGCGGTTGCGATCGCACAATGCTTTATCCTCTTAGTAATGTGGGTACTAGCTATCCTGCACAGCCGTTGAGGTATCAGCTTGAGGCGGCAGATAATAACTGGCAATAATTGCCACCATCAACCACCATACTGTACTCACCTGAGGACGATACCAAACTGTATCTACTAAACCATGAGACAACATTCCCACTATGGTAGCGATCGCGGCAATTAACCAAAAGCCTTGAGGATTCCCCAGGGCGCGGAGTCGGTTAATTTGTTGTACACCACGATTCACCGTAACCACAAGTAACCAGAGAAAGCAAAACAAGCCAATAAAACCCGTTTCAACCGCCACTTCCAAAAAGATAGAATAGGCACTCAACGCGGTATATTTGGGACGTTGGTACAAGGGATAGATCTTATTAAACGCATTGTTTCCCGGACCAATACCAATAATCGGGCGATCGCGAATCATATCAATCACCGCCGCCCATACATTCATCCGGAAGTTATTACTACTATCTTCCCGCCCGACAAAAATACTTGCCACTCGCACTCGTACCGGTTCAACAAATAGCACCGCCAGAATAATTACCGCCGCACAACTTCCCAGCATCGCAGGCATTGCCCAAGGACGCCATTTTTCCGGTAATTGGAGACTATACCAATACACGACAAGAACGGAGAAGACAAACAGACAGGCGACAAAACCGATCCAGCCGCCGCGACTAAACGTAAGAACCAGACAAGCGGAATTCACCACAAACATGGTTAACGCTAACGCTTTTGGAAGCCATCTCGTCCAAGCAAACACCGCCGCTAAACTCAACGCCACAGCCGGAATCAAATAACCCGCTAATAGATTTGGATTCCCCAAATAGCTATAAACCCGCGTCAAATCCGCAGACGCCGAATTAGTATCAGTCCAGGTTGCCAACGCTTCTGCGCCAAAAAACCACTGTCGTATCCCGTAAACGCTAACAATTAACGAAATATGCAGGAAAACGCCGATTACCCACGAACGCAGACGGGTTGACCTGAGTACCCGTGCCATTAACGCAAAGAGTAATAAGTATAGCGTCAGTTTCACCAACCCCTGACGGGCTGCCACTTTCACCGGGGACATGGCTGTGGCAACGGTGGCAATTGACCAATACAGTAAAACCAACAGATGAATCGGTGTCACCTGAGGGCGTTCTCTCTCATCCGATACAGTCAGCAGTAGCCAAAACCCCGCACAAGCAATTAACAACACCCCGATGAGGGCAGTAGAGACAAAGGGCGCAACCGCAAACACAATCGCCACAAGCAACGCGCCCAAGGGTTCCGCCCACTGAAGCAGCCAACTCCCCCGCCGCCAAGCTTGCAGCAATCCTACGACGCGATATAAATAGCTAGCGCTGCGCCACTGATAGAAACGTAAATTGGATAGAGTAACCTGTTGCCAAGCTGAAGTCATAGAGTCGTGATCGGTTGATTAGTTACGAATTAGCACGCGATCGCACCTAAAAGCGATGCGTGGTTAAAACCCTGAGTTATACATCATTCAATCAGCTTACTCCAGATGAAGTGAATCGACTTGCTGGATAAGGTTTGGCAAGAGGTGGTGAAGCCTGGGAATGGTGCAAGATTTCAGCAGATATCGCATCTGAACGTAGGGGCGCATAGACATGGGCACTGATTGATGAGGCTAACACCAGGGGTTGAGTAAAGGGCGACCCGATCCAATTGAGTGGACGCCATTGTGCATTTGTGCAAGCGGGTTGCCCCTACTTAATCGATAATGATGCGATCGCGTGTGATTTTCAGAGCCAATTTTCGGGGCGGGTGCAAGGATGGTTTTCCCTATCCCCTTTGCCTTTATTTGGATCGATGTCGAATCTGTCGCAGAATTAAACCGATAGGAAGCGCCCTCACCCCCAGCCCCTCTCCCGTGCAACAAAAGCTCTCGCATCCTCTGTCATCCCCCCTCTTGTAGCCCAGGGGGTTTTCAAAGTCCGGGGGAATCTTTAAAAGAAAAGTGAACTTTTTCCGGTAAAATTAAGAAAAGCTCACTTTTTTCAATTTCAAAAAAATCATGATTGCTAGGATAATTGAAGAATTCAAAAAAGTCAAGGATTTTCGCAACAAGCGAGGCAAACGGCACGAATTATGGGTAGTTTTATCTATTATTTTTTTGGGTCTGATGACGGGAAATGTCAATTATAAGCAGATTGCAAGAT